>NZ_JBPKJP010000009.1:0-84817 GCF_051217035.1 Lysobacter sp. 1R34A | reverse complement strand
CCGCGGCCGCCGCGCGCCCGGCCAGCGACGCCTTGCCGGTGCCGCCGCCGCCGGCGATCCAGGGCACCGCCTGGGTGCTGATGGACGCCGCCAGCGGCAACATCCTGGCCAGCAAGGACGCCGACCTGCGGGTCGAGCCCGCCAGCATCACGAAGGTCATGACCAGCTACGTGATCGCCGCCGAAATGGCCGGCGGCAAGGTCAAGGAGACCGACCAGGTGATGATGACCGAGAACGCCTGGCGCAAGGGCGGCGCGGCCACCGACGGCAGCTATTCCGGTTTCGAAGTCAACAAGACCGCACCGCTGGTCGACATGGAAAAGGGCATGGTGGTGCAGTCCGGCAACGACGCCGCGATCGCCCTGGCCGAACACGTCGCCGGCAGCGAAGACGCCTTCGCCGCGCTGATGAACCAGTACGCCGCGCGCATCGGCCTGAAGAACTCGCATTTCGTCAACCCGCACGGCCTGTCGGACCCGAACCACTACTCGACCGCGCACGACCTGGCCTTGCTCGGCCGCGCCCTGATCCGCGACTTCCCGGTCGCGTACTCGTACAACAAGATCAAGGAACTCAAGGTCGGGCCGATCACCCAGCCCAACCGCAACCTGCTGCTTTGGCGCGACTCCACCGTCGACGGCATCAAGACCGGTCACCACTCCAAGGCCGGTTACTGCCTGATGGCCTCGGCCCAGCGCGGCGACCAGCGCCTGATCTCGGTGGTGATGGGCTCGACCTCCGAGGCCCAGCGCGCGACCGACAGCCAGGCGCTGCTCAACTGGGGCTTCCGCTTCTACGAAACCCACAAGCTGTACGACACCGGCAAGGTGATCGCCAAGCAGAAGGTCTGGAAGGGCCAGTCCGACGAAGTGCAGTTCGGCGTCGCCGAACCGATGCTGGTCAGCGTGGCGCGCGGCAAGTACGCCCAGCTCAAGCCGAGCATCGACGTGCCCAAGACCCTGGTCGCGCCGATCAAGAAGGGCCAGGCGATCGGCACGGTCAAGGTCATGCTCGACGGCAAGGTCGTCGCCCAGCGTCCGCTGGTCGCGATCGCCGCGGTCGAGGAGGGCGGTTTCTTCAAGCGCCTGTGGGACGAGTTCTGGATGTGGTGGGAGTCGGAGTGACCGATCGCCCCGCCCGATCCGCACAGCGATGAACAACGAGCCGGCCTTGCCGGCTCGTTGCGTTTCGGGCGGGCGGCGCGGCGCGCGCGCCGCGAACGGCCTGCTCAGGCGATGCCGTTCATCGACATCGCCACGTCGGTGGCGCGCGAATACTCGACGTAATCGACATACAGCTGGTTGATCACGCAGCCGCTGCCGTTCTCGCGCGGCAAAGCGGCCATCGCCGCGCCGAGATTGCGGTTGGCCTCCTTCGACAGCAGCCACACGGCGGTCGGCGGAGTCAGCGTCCACGACAACAGGAACTGATCGCAGGGCAATTCGGGCCGGCCGACGCACTTGCCGTCGTAGGCCTGGAACTTGGCGGCCTGGTCGGCGCTCATGGTGGCGTAGCTGGTGGTGTTCGAGTACTGGTCGTAGACGCGCAGGTCGCCGAGTTCGGCCGTCGGCGAGTTGGAGTCGCGATACACCCAGATGCCGGCGGCCGGGATCTGGACCGGATAATCCTCGTCGCACACGACCAGGACCACGCCGGAGTGGCGCAGGTACTCGCCCAGCGGAATATCCGACAGGCGCGCGCCGCGCGGGAGGTTCTGGAACAGCCAGCGCCCGAGCCTGTCCTGCAGCAGTTCGACGAGCTGCTCGTACACGCCGTCGGTGAACTTGGCGTAGTGGGAGAACTTCAGGATCACCAGCTCGCGGTTGCCTTCGTTCATGAAGCGCCGGACGTCGTCCAGGATCTCGGTCAGGGCCGGCCCGGTGATCGGGCCGTGGCTGACGTACAGCGCGCTGCCGTCCCACTTGGGCCGCAGATCGAAGTATCGGATGCCTTGGCTGAGCTGTTGGTACAGGTCGAGGTTCTGGGTCTTGCCGAGCGACATCAACAGGCCGTGCTGGTACATGCCGGCATCGTGCGAGGCGCCGGTGGTCAGCCGCGGCAGGGTGAGATCGCCGAGCTCCCGCAGATGGTCCTGCATCCAGCGCGAGCGGTCGACGATGCGCGAGGTCGACGCCCACAACGTATTGAAGCCCTCCGATTCGTGCACCTGAATCGCCATGCCGCCGTGGCAGGCGACGGCGGGCCGGGCGCCGTCGTCGAAGTACACCGCCTCGCCGGCCCAGTCGATGCTCTTGCCGCGGATCCTGCCGAACCGCTGCATCAGGCTTTTATGGTCGGTGCTTTCGTAGACGACGATGACCTCGCCTTCTGCGGTCAACACGACCGAGGCGCGGCTGCCGGCGCCGTAGCGGGTCGCCGGGCCCCATTGGATGCCGGTGGAACCGAGCTTGCCGACGCGATAGTGCAGCTCATCGTCCGCCGCGTTGCCGCGCACCATCACCACGTCGCTCTGGGCATTGATCGCGATCGCGGGCTGGATGCCGGCATCGAGGTAGCTGTTGCCCAGCCAGACGACCGAAGCATTGTTCTCGTCCAGCCGGCCCAGGTTGCACCAGATCGTGGAGTTCCAGCGCGACTCGTGCACCTCGACGACGGCCTGCCGGTTCAGCGCCACGCAGGGGGCTTCGCCGCTGGCGTACTTGACGCTATCGCCGAAGACGATGTCGCCCTCGTTCCACGCGCCGACGCGGCAATACAGGTCCACGCCGCCGGCCGAGCGGTGCGTCTCGACCAGGATCCGGCCCTCGATGGCGATGCTCGGCTCGGCGCCTTCGCCGAACGCCACGCTGTCGTCCCAATCGATCGCCATCTGCCTGAGCCGGCCGCTGCGGTAGTTCAGGTCGTTGCCGTCGGCCGACTCGTGGACCTCGATGAGGCGTCCGTCGCCGCCCAGCGCGACGCGCGCGTGGATGCCTTTTTCGTACTCGAGGGCAAGGCCAAAGAACACATTCTTCATGAGCGATCTTCCTGCGAACGATGCGGGTGGCGTCGAGGCGGGCGCGAGGGCTCGCCAACGGAATCGCGTGCACCGGCCGGTGCCGGTGCAGCACCGTGTTAAGCGTTTCGCAGGAGGATTTGTGAACGCGGGACGAGCCGCGAGGCCGTTGCCCGCGCCGGCGTTGCCGGGCCGCCGTCTTAGGGGCCAGCGCTTATCGCTTCGCGGGCGGCAGCCTGGCGATCATCGCGGCGCGGAACTTCGTCGCCAGGGCATGAAAACCCGCCTCGGTCGGATGCATCTCGTCGAACCACTGGCTTTCCGCGGTCAGGGTGCCGCGCAGGTCGACGTAGTCGAAGCGTCCGGCGAAGCGCACGTCGTGCTTGAGTTCGCGCAGCACGTGGCGCTCGAAGCCGTCGATCAGCATGCGGCCGAAACGCCGCCGTTCGTCCGGGGTCCTGGCCGGGTCGGCGTGGACGATGGCGTTGAGGTGCGGCCCGATCCACGGCCCGACGCTTTTCTTCAGCAGCGCGGCGACGCCGATATTGCCCGGCGTCAGTGCGCCGGGCCGCCCGATCAACTGCGGGTAGTCGTAGCTGTGGGCGAGGATCGGCGCGTTCGGTTTGGCCGCCAGCGCCGCTTGCAGGAACAACGCATAGGCCTGGCGCACGCGTTGGTACTTGCCGGTGTCGAGCACGCGCTGGAACGCAGCCTCGGCCGACAGGTTCTGCTGGCCGGCGAAGGTGCGCTTGAGGAACTGGTCGACGAAATCGTTGCCGCCAGCGCTGAGCAGGATCAGGTCGAAATCGAACTTGGCGTACCAGCCGATGATGTCCTCGATGTTATCGGGCACGAACATCGAACGCTTCGGATTGTCCTCGTTGCGCGAGGCGTGGTCGCCGCTGTGCTCGGCGCGGAAGAACAGGCCGCCGTGGCCGAGCAGCGGAATGCCGCGCTCCTCGTCCTCGGGCGCCGGGGAGACGATCCAGTCGAGCAGGTTCATCGCCAGCGGCGTCGAGAACCACGAATCGCCTTCACAGAAGATCACCGGCGTGCGTTCCAACAGACGAGCGCGCTTGAGCGAGGTGTAAAGGCTGCGGAACTGGCCCCGCAAGGGCAGGGCGACGGATTGGCTGGCGGGCATGGTCGTTCCTCGGGGGCGGACGGCGGTCCGTGGGTAAAAGTACCGCCTGTTCGACTCATTCATTGAGAACGGCCTGGCTGCCGGCGCAAGGCCAGTCTGCTTGCTGAATACGCAAAGCGGCAGCAATGCCTGATTCGGCCTTGAATGACACGAGTTGGGCAGAAGCGCTGGCGTATGGATCAACGTGGTCGCCGCTCGCGCCGCTCCTACCCCCGAATCGACGCGGCAAGATGTCTTATCGCAAAGCCAGGTCTGCGCCAGGGCAGGAGCGGCGCGAGCTGCGACCCCGCTGTCCTTTTGCCGCGCCCAGGCGACTTCATGTCCGGAAGGCGCGGCTTGATCGGCGTAAGCGGCGCCGATGGCCGTGGCGCTTCGCTACGGCTTGCAGATCATGCATTCCCAGCCGTCGTAATTACCTCCATGGTCGCGGGCCGCGCGGTACAAGGGCAGGGTGATGTCGTCGATGCGGTCGCGCGCTGGAATACCGTCGCCGACCAGACGAACGCCGTAGGCTTGGCGATCTTCGTCGGGTTCAAGCAGCTCGGCGACCGTGACGCCCATGTCCGCAGTGCGCGCGACGAAGGCGCTGCGCGCGTCGATGTCCTCGAAATAAACCCAGTGGTCGATCGGGCGCGCCTGCGTCAGCGGGTCGCCATGTTCTTCCAGAGAATCGCATACGCGGCGGTTGGTCATTCGCTCGCGTTCTTCGTCGGAAGGATAAAGGAACCGGAAATAGCTGTCCCATTCCGGATCGGACCGGACAGCGGTCGTGTATGCGTAATCCTGGAACGGACGCATCGCATCGGTGGTGCGGCGTTCCCAGTCGCCGGCGTCGTCCAGCCGGAAATGGAACTCGCGTACGCCGGCATACGTGCAGCGTCCGATGTAGAGCGTGCCTTCGTCATTGAGCGCGGCTTGCAGCGCGTCCTCTATCTCCATCAGCGCCCGGAATTCCTCCTGGCTCGACAGACCGTCCTCACGAGGTTGACGCATCTGCACGCGCAGCGCCGCGGCGAGCGTCAGGCCCGCTATCGGTGCTTCCTTGGCCAGGCCGAGATCCACGAAGATCGATGCCGGTTCGTCGTCGATATTGCAGAAATAGAAATCCCAATCGTCGCTCATGGTGCTTCCTTGCCGAGTTGGCCCGTAGGGTCGGCGCCATCGCCAACCGAGGTGGCGACGATAGCCGACCTGCGCTGTTCATCGCGAGCCGGTCGGCGCGGGGAGCTGGCGGTAACTGCCAGGCGGCCAGTTGGACAGGCAGCGCCGAAGCCGAGCCGTTGGCATGGTTGCCGGTGGCCCGGGCGTCAGCCCAGGCATGAATGAACGGACGGATTGCCGACCCGCTGCGTTCCACCCCCGGCACGCCGCCGTCCCATCCCTGCGCTTGGGTTGCCCCGCCGCGGGACCCATAATGGCGGCATGGACATTCATTCCGACAACCCCGACCACGGCTTCCAGTTTCCGGGCTCGTTCGAGCTCAGCGCGATGGGAGCGGCCGACGCCGGCCTGGAGCGCGAACTGCCGCAGCTGCTGTTCCAGGCCGGGATCAGCGTGGAAACCGAAACCATCCAGTGGAAGCATTCCTCGACCGGCAAGTACGTGTCGGTACGGTTGAGCTTCCGCGCCGAGAATCGCGAGCAGTACGACTTGGCCCACCAGGTGCTGCGCGAGCATCCGGAAGTGAAGTGGACGCTGTAATCGACGCCGTCGCCGCCGTGTTCGGCGGCGCCAGCGCGCCGCCGCGCGCGCAGTTGCGCGACCTCGGCCGACAAGCTTATGAGCCGGTCTGGCGCGCGATGCAGGCCTTCACCGACGCCCGCGACGCCGACACCCCCGACGAGTTGTGGCTGGTCGAGCACGACCCGGTGTTCACCCTCGGCCAGGCCGGCAAGGACGAGCATGTGCTGATGCCGGGCGACATCCCGGTGATCCACGTCGACCGCGGCGGCCAGGTGACCTACCACGGCCCCGGCCAGATCGTGCTGTACCCATTGCTGGACCTGCGCCGGCTCAAGGTCGGCGTGCGCGAGTACGTCGACCGCATCGAGCAGGCAGTGATCGACACCCTGGCCGAGTGGAACATAGAGGGCGCCCGCCGCGAGGGCGCTCCCGGCGTCTACGTGGCCGGGGCCAAGGTCATGGCTCTGGGCATCCGGGTCCGCCGCGGCTGCACTTTCCACGGTCTGGCCTTCAACATCGCCATGGACCTGGAGCCGTACCGGCGCATCAACCCCTGCGGTTACCAGGGGTTGCAAGTGACCTCGGTGGTAGACTTGGGCGGCCCCTCGGGCCTGGATCAGGTCAAGCCGGTGCTGGTCGCGCAGCTCGCGCGCCAGTTCGGACTGACCGTCGAGGAAGCGGCTCCGCTGAGCTTGTAGAGCCTTTTGCCCCAAGCGGGCCGGTAAAGATTCTCCCCTCTCCGCCCGCGGAGAGGGAGCCAAACGACAAGAGTTCAGGCAACGTCATGACCAACCCCGTCTCCAAGTCCATTCCGCTCACCGTCGTCGGCGGCGGTGCGCCCGAGGCGCTCGTGCCGGCGGTGCTGGAGTCGACCACCATGACGCCCGGCGCCAAGCAGATCGGCGGCGACAAGATCGGCCGCTCGCCGGTGCAGTTCGCCGACGTGCCGGCGCTGCGCAAGCCGTCCTGGATCCGGGTGCGCATCCCCTCGGGCAATTCGGTCGCCCAGCTTAAGGCGAAGCTGCGCGAGAACCGCCTGGTCACGGTCTGCGAAGAAGCCAGCTGCCCGAACATCCACGAGTGCTTCAGCCACGGCACCGCGACCTTCATGATTCTCGGCGAGGTCTGCACCCGCCGCTGCTCGTTCTGCGACGTCGCCCACGGCCGGCCCAAGCCGCCGGATGCGAGCGAGCCGGCCAACCTGGCCCGCACCGTCGCCGACATGGGCCTGAAGTACGTGGTCATCACCAGCGTCGACCGCGACGACCTGCGCGACGGCGGCGCCCAGCATTTCGTCGACTGCATCGCCGCGGTGCGCAACGAAAGCCCGCGCACGAAGATCGAGATCCTCACCCCCGACTTCCGCGGCAAGGGCCGCATGGAGCGGGCGCTGGAGATCCTCGCCGCCAATCCGCCGGACGTGTTCAACCACAACGTCGAGACGGTGCCGGACCTGTACGCCAACGTCCGCCCCGGCGCCGACTACCAGTGGTCGCTCACCCTGCTGCAGAAGTTCAAGGCCCAGCACCCGCAGGTCGCGACCAAGTCCGGGATCATGCTCGGCCTGGGCGAGACCATGGACCAGGTCCAGGCGACCCTGCGCGACCTGCGCGCGCACGACGTCGACATGATCACCATCGGCCAGTACCTGCAGCCGACCGCGCACCATCACCCGGTGCTGCGTTACTGGACCCCGGAAGAGTTCAAGGAACTCGAGGCCTACGGCCTGTCGCTGGGCTTCACCCACGTCGCCTCGGGGCCGTTGGTGCGCTCGTCCTACCACGCCGATCGCCAGGCGATCGAAGCCGGCTTCGCCGAGACCTCGAACGACTGGGTCGACCGCGCCGCGGTCTGATCCTTCGCCGCTCGCCCGGACCGCACGGCGGCCGCGGGGCCGCGCCGACACCGGTCCGCGCCAAGCCGGCCGCACGCGTCGCCGGCCGAGGTCGATGATCGATGGTCGGTGGCCGCAGCAGCCCCGGCGGCGTCCCGTCGCGCGCCGCCGCCTCAGTGGCACAGTCCTGTCCCGCCATGGCAGCCGGACGCCCGGCGCGAACGCCGAAACGGGCGTTTCCCGGCCGCGATAACGGCCCGCTAACGCCGATCGCGGTCAAACTGAACCGCTTTCACGCCGATAGCGGCGATTCGCGCGTTACGGACGTGACAGGGCCGGCAACTTTCGGCACTGTGGTCTTGTCCAAAGCCGCTACATCCTAGACATCGGCCCTCTTGGCCGAGAAGACTTCGCGATGACCCTCAAGAACAAGCGTGCCGTTACCCTGCTAGCAGGCTTCCTGCTGACCGCCCCGCTGGCGCTGCTCGCGCGGCCCGACGCGGTCAGCGCCCCCAAGGCGTCCACGGCACTGCCGAGCGCGCCGACCGCGGACCAGACCACGGCGGCGAAACTCGTCTACGGCCTGCTGTCCGACAGCCGCTACGCCTACCGGCCGCGCGCGCTCGACGATGCGCTGTCGGCCGACATGTACAAGCGCTATCTCGAATCGCTGGACGGCGGCAAGCAGTTCTTCAGCGCGGTCGACATCGCCCGCTTCGACGTCAACAAGAACAAGCTCGACGACGCGATCAAGAGCGGCGACCTGTCGCCGGCCTACGCGATCTTCGCCACCTACAAGCAGCGCGTCGACGAGCGCGTCGCCTACGCGCGCGGCCTGCTCAAGCAGCCGGCGAGTTTCGAATTCAGCGGCAACGACCGCTACGACTACGACCGCAAGGACGCGCCCTGGGTCGCCGACACCGCCGCGCTCGACGCGCTGTGGAAGCAGTCGGTGCGCAACGACTGGCTGCGCCTGAAGTTGGCCGGCAAGAAGCCGGAGGACATCGCCAAGACCCTCGACAAGCGCTACGCCAACATGGCCAAGGGCATCGCCGAGCTCAAGGGCGAGGACGTCTTCCAGACGTTCGTCAACAGCTACGCCAATGCGATCGACCCGCATACCGATTATCTGACCCCGAAGTCGGCCGACAACTTCAACATGACCATGTCGCTGTCGCTCGACGGCATCGGCGCGCAGTTGCAGAAGCAGGACGACGTGGTCGCGATCCGCGAAGTGATCCCGGGCGGCCCGGCCGCGCGCAGCAACCTGCTCAAGGCCGGCGACCGCATCGTCGGCGTGGGCCAGGGCGACAGCGGCGCGATGGAGGACGTGATCGGCTGGCGCATCGACGACGTGGTCGCCAAGATCCGCGGCGCCAAGGGCACCAAGGTGCGCCTCGACGTGGTGCCGGCCGAGTCCGGCCTGGACAGCAAGCCCAACCGCATCGTGCTGGTGCGCGACAAGGTGCGCCTGGAAGACCAGGCCGCCAAGTCGGAGATCATCGACATTCCGGCCGCCGGCGACGCGCCGGCCAAGCGCATCGGCGTGATCAAGCTGCCGGGCTTCTACCAGGACTTCGAAGGCCGCCGCAAGAACGCCAACGACTACGCCTCGGCCACCCGCGATGTCGCCAAACTGCTGACCAAGCTGCGCGCCGACAAGGTCGACGGCGTGGTGCTGGACCTGCGCAACAACGGCGGCGGTTCGCTCAACGAAGCCATCGAACTGACCGGTCTGTTCATCGACCGCGGCCCGGTCGTGCAGGTGCGCGAATCCGGCGGCCGGGTCAGCGTCGAAGGCGACAGCGACACCGGCATCGCCTGGGAAGGCCCGCTGGCGGTGCTGATCAACCGCGGCTCGGCCTCGGCCTCGGAGATCTTCGCCGGCGCGATCCAGGACTACGGTCGCGGCCTGGTCATCGGCGAGACCACCTTCGGCAAGGGCACGGTGCAGAACCTGGTCGATCTCGATCGCTGGCCGGCCAACGAAGGCCCGCGCTTCGGCCAGGTCAAGCTGACCATCGCCCAGTTCTTCCGCGTCAGCGGCGGCTCGACCCAGAACAAGGGCGTGGTGCCCGACCTGGCGTTCCCGGTGTCGGTCGACGCCACCGAATACGGCGAGAGCACCTACGACAACGCCTTGCCGTGGACCAAGATCGCCGCCGTGCCGCACACCAGCTACGGCAACTTCGCCCCGCTGCTGCCCAAGCTGGAGACGCTGCACAGCACCCGCATCGCCAGCGACAAGGAGTTCCAGTGGTGGTCGCAGGACGTCGCCCAGTTCCGCGAGGAGCGCGCCAAGAAGTGGATCTCGCTCAACGAGGCCGAGCGCCGCGCGGAGCGCGATCGCGACGACGCCAAGCGCAAGCAGCGCCAGGCCGAACGCAAGCAACTGGGCCTGGAGCTCGACCCGCTGGCCGACGATGCCAACGACGACGGCCTCGCCGCCGCCGAGCGCGACATCGCCAAGGACGCGGCACGCGAGAAGCTGGCCGAGAAGCGTCCCGACCCGCTGCTGCGCGAATCGGCTTCGATCCTTGCCGATGCGGTGCGCCTGCTCAACAACGACCGTCAGCTGTCGGCGCAGGTGCTGCCGACCGCGACCATGCCGGGGCACTGGGCCGACTGAGCCGGTGGGGCGACCGGTACGCCAGTCATCGCAACACGAAAAGCGCGCCCGGGCGGCGCGCTTTTTTTTGCGCCGGGGTAACGCCGGTGGCGGTGTTTCGAGTAATGCAGACGACAGCGCGGCGGCGCGGGGTCGCTTCGGCGCATCGCTCGCCGTCGCGTGGTTCCCGGTTCGCCGCGCCTGCCGCTTCGCCCTGCGCGGCCCGTATCGTCCTGACGCGTCGCGACCGGCATCCCCGATGAATCGCGGCGGAAAATCCGACCCCGTATCGTGCAAGATCCGGATAGCGAGGTGCCGGCGGCAGGCCTAGTCTGTCGGTCATGAACAGCAAATCCCACGACGACAAACTCGAACAGGCCCGCGCACTGCTCGACAGCGGCGAGCCTTCCCTCAGCGAACTGGCCGTGCAGGTCGGCCTGAGCCCCTCGCACCTGCAGCGGCGCTTCAGCGCGCGCTTCGGCCTGAGCCCGGCGGAGTACCTGGCCCAGCGCAAGCTCGGCAGCCTGCGTTCGGCGCTGCGCGAAGGCCACGACGTCAGTGCGGCCTTGTACGACGCCGGCTACGGTTCGCCGTCGCGGGTCTACGAAAGCGGCGCGGCCAAGCTCGGCATGACCCCGGCGCGCTACCGCGCCGGCGGCGCCGGCGAACAGATCCGCTGGAGCCTGGCGCCGACCGCGATCGGCACTGCCCTGGTCGCCACCACCGCGCGCGGCATCTGCATGGTGGAGCTCGGCGACGACCCGCAGGCGCTCGAGGCCAGATTGCGCAGCGAGTTCCCGCGCGCGCTGCTGGAGCGTGTCGACGCCGGCCGCGACGAATTCCTCGCCCCGCGTTTGCGCGCGGTCGCCGACACCCTGGGCGGGCAAGGTCATGCGGTGCCGCTGGACCTGGTCGGCACCGCCTTCCAGAAGAAGGTCTGGGACGCGCTGATGAAGATTCCGGCCGGGCAGACCCGCAGCTATGCGCAGATCGCCGAGCAGGTCGGCGCGCCGCGTGGCGCGCGCGCGGTGGCCCGGGCCTGCGCCAACAACCGCGTCGCCGTGGTCGTGCCCTGCCATCGCGTGGTGCGCGGCGACGGCTCCCTAGGCGGCTACCGCTGGGGCCTGCCGCTCAAGGAGCGGCTGCTGCAGCGCGAGCGGGCGGCCTAGGAGCCGGGACTCGGGTTTCGGGACTCGGGACTCGGACTCGTAAAGCAGGAGCGGACCACCTCGGCTTGGACGCGGCTGCTCTTGCGAGTCCCGAAACCCGAGTCCCGATCAGCCAAGTCCCGATCAGCCAAGTCCCGATCAGCCGAGCCCCGCCCAGCCGAGTCCCGTGCAGCTTCATCCCCTCCGCTTACGCGCCGCTCTCGGGGCATCGCGGGTCGGCAGTTCCAGGCCGTGTTTGACCACGTCGAACACCAGGTGGGTGTCGTAGCGCTTGATGTTGCCTTCGTCGAGGAACAGGCGGTCGACGACCTGGCGGCAGTGCGAGACGCCGGTCGTGGCCAGGATCACCAGGTAGTCCCACTCGCCGGCGAGGGTGTAGCACTGCTGCACCTCGGGAGCGGCGCGCACCCGGGCATGGAAGGCCGCATGGCGTTCGGCCGATTCGCGCTCCATCGTCACCCAGACCGCGGCCAGGGTGCTGCCGAGCGACAGCGGGTCCAGCACCGCCACCTGGCGCATCAGGCCCTCCTGGCGGTAGCGGGTCATGCGCCGCTGCACCGCGCTCGGCGACAGCCCGATGGCGTCGCCGAGCTCGCTCAGGGTCGCCGAGGCGTCGCGCTGCAGCAGCTCGAGCAGCTTGTGGTCGAACTCGTCCAAAACCAGGGGTGGGGTGCTCATGCAAGATTTTTGCGTTCATGCGGGCAAATATTCAACCGCAATTTGACTGACATCGATACGCTATTCACGATCCCGTCGCATGAGGAATTTTTATGTGCGGAATCGCTCCCCCGACCTATTCGATACGGACGCCCCCGGGATGTCCCGGTACGTGATGCAAGCCGCAATGCCAGAGCAGGTCGGCGAGATTCTCGCGCTGATCCGCGAACACGGCCCCAATCCCTGGAATTACCTGCCCGACGTCGAGCTCGCCGCGCATCTGTCGGCGATCCGGCGAGGAAGAACGCAGGCGGTCGTCGCTTTGCACGACGGAGAAATCGTGGCCGTCGTCACATTCGAGCCGAGCGATGCTTTTCATCGCTACCAGCCGTCCGGTCGCGAGATCGAATGGCAGGGCCATATCGGCGAAGTCGTAGTGCACCGCGGTCATCGCGGCCAGGGACTCGGCACTCGATTGTTGAAGGCGGCGGTCTCGCGCCTGTTGCAGATGGGTTTGATCGAGATCTACGTCGAGCGCCACGAGGAAAACCAGGGCTCGGCCGGAATGATGCGCAAGGCCGGCTTCGTGGTGATCGACGTGTTCGACGACCCGCGTCGCCGCGACGTAGGCAGCCGCAGGACGGCGGTGTCGCGTTACGGACCTCATCCCTGATCGACGGCGGCGCGCTCAGCGCGATCGCGACGCCGGTGTTTCGCCGTTTTTCGTGTCGACCCGAATCCATGTCATCGCCGGCCGACCCGCGTCGTCCGTCCCTTCGCTGTTGCCCCTCTCCCCGGAATCCGCGTCATGAGCGCCGCTTCACCGTCCGTTGAACGACTGGCCCCCGGCGCCCTCGCGGTCGCCTTCGCCCTGGGGTCGGTGTATGTGCTGTGGGGATCGACTTATCTGGCGATCCGTTTCGCCCTCGAAAGCTATCCGCCGTTCCTGCTCGGCGCCGGCCGCATGTTCCTCGCCGGCGCGATCATGTACGCGGTCCTGCGCTGGCGCGGGGTGCCGCCGCCGAGCCGCAAGCAGTGGCGCACGCTGTGGCTGCTGTCGATCTGGATGGTGCTGCTGTCGAACGGCCTGGTGAACCTCGCCGAGACCGAGGTCGATTCCGGCCTGGCGGCGATCGCGGTCGCCTCGATGCCGTTGTTCGCCGGCGTGTTCGCGATGCTGCGCGGGCGGCATCCCTCGAAGATCGAATGGGTCGGCCTGGCGATCGGTTTCCTCGGGGTGATCTGGCTCAACGCCGGCAGCAAGCTGTCGGCCTCGACGCTCGGCCTGGTGTGCCTGACCGTCGCGCCGATCGCCTGGGCCTGGGGCTCGATCTGGAGCCGCGACCAGGACCTGCCGTCGCCGTTCATGGCCGCCAGCGCGCAGATGCTGACCGGCAGCATCTGGATGCTCGGCGCCGCCGTCGTGACCGGCGAGCGCATCACCGCGATGCCGACCTGGGCCGCGACCGGCGCGATGCTGTACCTGGTGGTCGCCGGTTCGATCTTCGGGTTCACCGCCTACATCTGGCTGCTGCACCACGTGCGCCCGGCGCTGGCGACCAGCTACGCCTACGTCAATCCGCCGATCGCGGTGCTGTTCGGCGCGCTGCTCGCCGGCGAGCGCTTCACCTCGCACGACCTCGGCGCCATGGCGGTGATCCTGGTCGGCGTCGTCATCATCACCCTGGCCCGCGCTCGCGCGGCCAAGCCCGTCGAGCCGGCGTCCGCCGAGGCCGCGCCTGGCGAGCCCGCGCCTGGCGAGCCCGCGCCTGGCAAGCCTGCGTCTGCCGAGTCCGCGCCTGCTGAAGCGAGAGCCGCTGCGATCGGCTCCGGCGCAACGGCGGAAAAGGAAACCCGCGCATGAATGCCGCCACCGATCGCCGCGGACTGTGGATCGCGGTCGCCTCGTTCGTCCTGTGGGGCCTGATGCCGCTGTACTGGCATCTGCTCAAGGCGGTGCCGTCGCTGCAGATCGTCGCCCATCGCGTCGTCTGGAGCACCTTGCTGGTCGCCGCCTGGCTCGGCTGGACGCTGGGCCGGCATTGGCTGCGCGATGTCCTGCGCCAGCCGCGCAAGGCGGTCATGCTCGCGGTCAGCGGCGCCCTGATCGCGTTCAACTGGGGCCTGTACATCTGGGCGGTCAACGCCGGCCATGTGATCGAGACCAGCCTGGGCTATTTCATCGGCCCGCTGGTCAGCGTGATGCTCGGCGTGGTCTTCCTCGGCGAGCGCCTGCGCACCGCGCAATGGATCGCGATCGCCCTCGCTTTCGCCGGCGTGGCCTGGCTGACCTTCGACTACGGCCGGCCGCCGCTGATCGCGATCGGTTTGGCGGTGTCGTTCGCACTGTATGGGCTGATCCGCAAGCTGGTCGCGGTCGAGGCGGTGACCGGCCTCGGCGTGGAGAACGTCTATCTGTTCGTGCCGGCCCTGGCCCTGATGTTCTGGGGCGAGACCCACGGGCAGGGCAGCTTCATCGGCGGCTGGGGACTCGGCACCGCGTTGCTGCTGGTGATCGCCGGCGCGCTGACCGCGCTGCCGCTGATCGGCTTCGCCTACGCGGTGAGGCGCGTGTCGCTGACCGCGATCGGCCTGCTGCAGTACGTCGCTCCGACTCTGCAGTTCCTGATCGGCGTGCTGATCCTGCGCGAACCGTTCGACGCCGAGCGTGCGATCGGTTTCGCGATCATCTGGGTCGGCCTGGCGATCTTCGCCGGCGAGGGCGTGCTGCGCTCGCGACGGCTGGCGGTGGCGACGGCTTGAGGGCCGGCTGGGTGGGTTGATCTCGCGCTGGGCCGGCTCGCGCTGGGCCGGGCTCGCTTGGAGCGAATCGTCTTGCTTAAGAGCAGATCTCCTAAGCTCCTTTGGTCAAAGTAAGCGCTTCATCTTGGGCGCGAGGTACTTCGCGACCTCGCTTGCGGCGGTCACCGGGCCTCGAAGCGCAACCGCCGCACAAAACCCGACCGAAGCGTCCCCCTTCGACCAAAGGGGGGGCTTCTTGTGGGCAGCGAAGTACCACGGGGCTTCGCTCGGGACGGTCCTGAGTCGCCGAAATGCAACCGGTTCGCAAAAACCGACCGAAACCTCCTCCCTTCGACAAAGGGGCAGGGGAATTTGCTTCGGCTCCGTCGACACCGCACCAACACCGACGAACCCGCCGCATAAAAAACCCCCTTCGCGAGAAGGGGGTCGGGTTTTCGCCAAACAGCTTCGCGCAAGCTACAGCGCGCGCAGGGCCGAAGTCACCGGCAGGTTGGCCGCGCGCAGCGCCGGGAACAGGCCGCCGACGAAACCGATCGCCAGCGCCCATTTCAGGCCGCTCCACAGCAGTTCGCCGGTGACGCGGAAGTCGAAGGTCAACTGGCCGACGCCGCCGGCGATGGTCGAGGCGGTGTAGCCGTTGAAGATCAGCCAGGCCAGGGCGCCGCCGATCAATCCGCCGAGCAGGGCCAGCAGCATCGTTTCCAGCATCACCGCGACCACGACCGGCAACCCGCGGAAGCCGATCGCGCGCAGGGTCGCGATCTCTCTCGCGCGTGTCGCCACCGTGGCGAACATGGTGTTGAGCGCGCCGAACACCGCGCCGATGGCCATGATCGAGCCGACCACGATGCCGATCACCCGGATCACCTTGGTCATGGTTTCCGATTGCTTGGCGAAGTACGCGGCGGTGGTCGTGGTGTCGACCTGCAGGCGCGGGTCGCCGGCCAGGGCTGCCTTGAAGCTCTTGAACTGTCTGGCGTCGGTGAGCTTGGCGATGACCGAGTTGCGCGACGCGCCGCGGCGGTAGGTCGAGGCGACCATCTCGGCGTCGGCCCACAGTTCCGAGTCCATCGCATCGCCGGAGCGGAACACGCCGACCACGGTCCACATTTCGCTGCCGAGGCGGATCTGCTTGCCGACCTGCATGCCGGCGAACTGGCGCACCGCGCCGCTGCCGACCACCACTTCGCGCTTGCCCGATTCGAACTTGCGCCCTTCCACGATCTTCAACTGCGGGCGCACGTCGAAGGCGCGGTCGCCGACCCCGCGCAGCTGCACGCTGCCGTCTTCGTCGGGCGCGCCGCCCTGGATCGGCAGGTTGGCCGCGACCACGGTCTCGGCCGAGGCCAGCGGGCGGCCGTCGGCGCTGCGGGCGATGCCCGGCGCCTGCGCGATGACGTTGATGCTGTCCAGGCTCAGGGTCGACATGACCTCGGCCGCGGACGCGCCGCGCAGGACGATGACGCTGTCGTCGCTGCCGGTGCGGCGCAGGGTCTGCTGATAGCCCTCGGCCATCGACAGCATCGCCACCAGCACCGCGACCACGCCGGCGATGCCGATCACCACCACCGACGAGGAGCCCAGACGCTGGCCCAGGGTGCTGATGCCGACGCCGGCGACCGAGGCGGCCTGGCGGCCGCTGCGGGTCAGGAGCATCCACAGTGCGAACAATGCGGCCAGGCCCAGCAGGGCCGGCCACGGCAGCATCGACCAGGCGACCAGGCCGGCGGCCAGGGCGAGCAACACGGCCAGACCGCGCGCGAACGATTTGATCCTTTTCATTGCGTTCTCCTCAGCGTCCGGCCAATGCGTCGACGATGTTCAGGCGCATCGCCCGGATCGCAGGCAAGGCGCCGACCAGCAGGCCGATGCCGATCATCAGGGCAAGGCCCAGCGACCAACTGTTGAGGCCGATCGGCGGCACGCTGATCGCGCCGCCGCTGGCGGTGCTGACGATCGGGCCGAGCACGCCGGCGATGGCGACGCCGACGACGCCGCCGATCAACATCAGCAGCACCGACTCGGCCAGCACCAGCCATAGCACGCTCTGGCTGGAAAAGCCGATGGTCTTCAAAACCGCCAGTTCCGAGGTGCGCTCGCGCACCGCCTGGGCCATGGTGTTGCCGGTCAACAGGACCAGGGTGAAGAACACCGCGCCCATGATCGAGCCGACGATCAGGCCGATGTCGGCCATCTGCTTCATCCAGCTGGCCGAGGCCGCCGCTTCGGTCTGGGTCTTGGACTCGTGGTCCGAGTTGGCCGAGATCGCGTCGATGGCCTTGGCGATGCGGTCGGCCTGGTTGACGTCCTTGACCTCGGTGACGTACCAGCCGACCTGGCCGGTGTTGTAGGGCGTGGAATCGTCGAAGTACTTCCAGTGCAGCAGGATCATCTGGTCGAACCAGGCCCCGGATTTCTTGTCGGTGGCCGAGATCACCCCGGAGATGTCGAAGATCCAGTTCTTGCTGCCGTCGCGGTTCGGGAAGATCGTCGACTGCAGCGGCAGTTTCTGCCCGACCTTCCAGTTGAAGCGTTTCATCAGGCCTTCGCCGACCAGCACGCCGGTGCGGGTGGCTTCGAAGGCCTTGCGCTGCGCCTTGTCGACCGCGATTTCCGGGTACAGGTCGAGGTAGTTCGGCGCCACCGCGAAGCTGAAGATCTGGTTGTGCGGGTCTTGGTAGGCGCCGCCGAACCAGTTCGCGTACGACACCTGGCTGACGCCGGGCACCTGCGCGATGCGGTCGTTGAGCGACATCGGCAGCGGTTGGATGAAGGACAGGCGCGAACCGGTCTGCAGGCGCTTGGCGCCGTTGGCGCTGTTGCCGGCCTGCTCGAAACTCTCGCGCACGCCGTCGAGCAGGCCGAACAGCAGGAACGCGGCGATGATCGACATCAGGGTCAGCAGCGTGCGCGTCTTGCGACGCATCAGCTCCGCCCAGATCAGATGGAAATATTTCATGAGGGCCGCTCCCGGCTCAGGCCGCGTGCGACTGCTGCTCGACCAGGGTGCCCTTGTCGAGATGCAGGGTGTGGGTGGCGTATTCGGCCGCCTTCGGATCGTGGGTCACCATCACGATGGTCTTGCCGTGCTCGCGGTTGAGCAGCTGCAACAGGTTGAGGATCTCCTCGGCCGATTGGCGGTCGAGATCGCCGGTCGGTTCGTCGCAGATCAACAGGGTCGGGTCGGAGACGATCGCGCGCGCGATCGCCACGCGCTGCTGCTGGCCGCCGGACAATTCGTTCGGCCGGTGCTTGCCGCGGTCGGCCAGGCCGACCAGGGTCAGAGCGATCTCGGCGTTGCGCTTGCGTTGCGCGCCGTTGAGCGGGGTCAGCAGCAGTGGCAGCTCGACGTTCTTCTGCGCGCTCAGGGCCGGCATCAGGTTGTAGAACTGGAACACGAAGCCGACATGGCGGCTGCGCCACTGCGACAGCTGGCCCGAACTCATCCGGTCGATGCGCTCGCCTTCGATCGAGATCTCGCCGCCGCTGGGGTTGTCGAGGCCGCCGATCAGGTTGAGCAAGGTGGTCTTGCCCGAACCCGAGGGGCCCATCAGGGCGACGAAATCGCCCTTGGCGATGTCCAGGTTGATGCCGTGCAGCACCTCGACCTTCTCCGGGCCGCGCTGATAGGTCTTGGTGAGGTTGTTGATCGAAACCAGGGTGTCCATCTTCGACGTCCTCGAACGTGGATCGGTGAAGGAGCGAGGGCGCCGGAGGCGGCGCGGCTCGCGGATTTGGCAGATGGCCTTCGCAGGCGAATCCGGCAGCGGGTCGATAGGCGGGCGGCTCGCGCGCGCTCAGTTCTTGCTATCCGACGAACCGGCGGCGTCGTTTTCGACACGCACCGGGCCGCCGTCGGCGAGCGAATCGGGCGGGGACAGCGCGACGGTCTCGCCGCCGCTCAGGCCTTGGGTCACTTCCTGGTCTTCGCCGAGCTTGCGGCCCAGGGTCACCGCGGTCTGCGCGGCCTTGCCGTCGGCGACCACGAACACCACGTCCTTGCCGTCGCGCTGGACGATCGCCGCGGCCGGCACCATCGCGCTGGGCTTGCGCGCGGCGGCCTGGCCGGGCTTGGCCGCTTCCAGGAAGCTCACCCGCACGCCCATGTCCGGGACGATGCGCGCATCGCGGTTCTTGATCGCCACGCGCACCTTGACCGTGGCCTTGCCGCGATCGGCGGTCGGGATGATCGCGATCACCTCGGCCGGGATCTTCCAGTCCGGATAGGCGTTGAGCACCGCCTCGACCGGCATCTTGGGCTGGACGCGGCCGATGAAGGCTTCGCCGACGTCGACCTCGATCTCCAGCGAATCCATGTCGACGATGGTGCCGATGCCGGTGCGGGTGAAGCCGCCGCCGGCCGATAACGGCGAGACGATTTCGCCGGGCTGCGCGGCCTTGGCGGTGACCACGCCGGAGAACGGCGCGCGCACGATGGTGTTGTCGAGGCCGATGTCGGCGATGCGCAGGCTGTCGCCGGAGACCTCGACGTTGCGCTGCGCGGTCAGCAACTGCGCACGCAGCGAGTCGCGGGCGGCCACGGCCTGCTCGTACTGCGATTTCGAGACCAGTTGCTGGCCGGCGAGGGTCGACAGGCGCCGGGCGTTGGCCTCGGCTTCTACCAACTGCGCTCGTACCCGCGCGGTCTCGCTCTGCGCCGCGCCGAGTTGGGCGGCGCTGAGTTCGCGCTGGGCGTTGGCGTCGATCGGGTCGAGCGTGGCCATGATCTGGCCGGCCTCGACGCGCTGGCCCTCCTCGATCATGACCTCGCGCACCTTGCCGGTGATCTTGGCCGAGACCGTGGCCATGCGCCGCGCGACCACGTAGCCGGAGGCGTCGAGCACCGAAGCGCCGGCGCCGTTGCCGCCGCCGATCGCGGTGACCGTGGCGGTCTCCACGCGCGGACCGGCGCTGCGGCCGAACAGGAACCAGGCGCCGGCGCCGAGCAGCGCGAGCACCGCCACGGCGATGCCGATGAGCAGGCCGCGGCCCGGGCCCGAACGCTCGGGCGGACGGTTGCGGTCGATGCGGAGTTCTTTCAGCAGATCAGCGGATGCACTCATGGTCACAACCAAGACGCCAGATATTGGCTAGTGTGACCGCGGTGGCCCTTGCGCGCCAACGTGCAGAAAGTCAGTTTCTGTCAGCGCCGCTGTCGGCGGTTTTTCATGACAAACGTCATGGTTTCGGGCATTGCGGGCGTCGTGCGGCGCCGATGCCGGCGGCAACGTCGGCGCGATCGGATGCGGATGCGGATGCGGCTTGCGGATTCGCGCCGGGCCCGTGTCGAGCCCGTAGTCGGTCGAGCCGTGCTCGGTCGAGCCCGCGCTCGGACGCATCGAATGCGGCGGGACATGCCCGCCGCATCATGGCCGATCAGCGCGCCGAGCGCGCCTTGAGCATGGCGTAGGCCGCGCGCAGGCCCTGGGCTTCGCCGCCGGCCGGGCGGCCGGGGCGGTCGGCGTCGTTCCAGCTGTAAACGTCCAGATGCGCCCACGGCAACTCCGCCGGGACGAAACGTTCGAGGTAGAGCGCGGCGGTGACCGAGCCGGCCATCTTCGACGGGCCGCCGTTGGCGAGGTCGGCGATGTGGCTGGTCAGGTAGCGCAGGTAAGGACGCCACAGCGGCATTCGCCACAGCGGGTCGCGCTGCTGCGCACCGGCCTCGAGCCATTCGGCCGCGACTTCGTCGCGGTTGGCAAACAGCGCCGGCAGGTCCGGGCCGAGCGCGATTCGCGCCGCACCGGTCAGGGTGGCGAAATCCAGCAGCAGCTCGGGCGCCTGCTCGGCGGCGTAGGTGAGCGCGTCGCACAGGATCACCCGTCCCTCGGCGTCGGTGTTGTCGATCTCCACGCTGACGCCCTGGCGGGTGGCGATCACTTCGCCGGGGCGGAACGCGTCCGGGCCGACCGCGTTTTCGACCGCCGGCACCAGCAGGGTGATCCGCAGCGGCAGCTTGCGCGCCATGATCAGCTCGGCCAGGGCGATCGCGTGCGCGGCGCCGCCCATGTCCTTCTTCATCCAGCGCATGCCTTCGGCCGGCTTGAGATCGAGGCCGCCGGTGTCGAAGCACACGCCCTTGCCGACCAGGGCGATGTGCGGATGGCGCTCGTCGCCCCAGCGCAGCGCGATCAGGCGCGGCGCGCGGTGCGAGGCGCGGCCGACCGCGTGGATCGCCGGGAAGTTCTGCGCGATCAACTCCTCGCCGGTCGCCACCTCGATGGCGGCGCCGTGGCGCTCGGCGATCTCGCGCGCGACCGCCTCGAGTTCGGCCGGGCCCATGTGTTCGGTGGGCGTGTTGATCAGGTCGCGCACGCGCCAGCTCGCCGCGACCAGGTCGAAGACCTCGTCGTTGCCCGTCGCCTCGACCAGCAACCGCGCCGGCGCGCGCGGCGGCGCCTTGTAGCGGCTGAAGCGATAGCTGCCGATGCCCCAGCCCAGACGCAGCGCATCCAGGGTCGCGGCATCGTGCTGGCCTTCGATGCGCCAGCTGCGCGCCGGCAGCGCGAACGGCGCGTGGCCGTAGGAATACGGATCCAGCGGGTCGCCGACCCCGAGCACGCCGGCGGCGATGCCGCCGTCGCCGCCGGGCACGATAACCGCGCTGCCGGGCGCGCCGTCGAAGCCGTGCGCATCGAGCCAGGCCAGGGCCGCATCGGCCAGGGTCTCGCGCCAGGTCTTGAGCGAGGCGCGGCTGACCAGGACCAGCGGCAGAGCGTCGCTGGCGTCGTCGGTGAAACCCAGGGGCAAAGTCATGCGGCAGCGGTATCCGTGCGGTGCGCCGTGTCCAGCCAGTCGGCCAGTGCGGCAAGGGTGGCGAATTCGAGGTCGGGGCGCAGCTCGGCGTGCGGCCACGAGCGGCCTTCGCGGTTGATCCAGCAGGTGCGCAGGCCGGCGCGGGCGGCGCCGACGACGTCCATCTCGATGTCGTCGCCGACGTGCAGCACCTGCGCCGGCTCGACCTCCAGGCGGGCGCAGGCGGCGTGGAAGATGCTGGCGTCGGGCTTGGCCCGACCGTGCTCGCGCGCGCCGAGCTGGAAGCGGAACAGCGGCATCAGGCCGATCCGCTGCAGGTCGGCATTGCCGTTGCTGAGCGCCGCCAGCGGCACCCGTGCGGCCAGGCGCGCGAGCGCCTCTTCGCTGTCGGCGTAGTGCTCGACCTCGCAGCGCGCGGCGAAGAACACGTCGAAGGCCGGCGAGACCAGGGCGATGTCCTCGCCGGCCTCGCGCAGCATGTGCTCCAGGGTCAGCCGGCGCTGCTGGGTGAAGTCGTGGGCCAGGTCGGGGCGCTCGGCGGCGATGCGGTCGCGCAGCTCGCGCATGGCCTGGGCCGGGTAGCGTTCGGCGGTCAGCGGCGCGTGTTCGCGCAGCCAGTCGCCGAGGATGCTTTCGGCCCGGATCATGACCGGCGCGATCGGCCAGACGGTGTCGTCGAGATCGAGGGTGATGGCGCGTACGGGAAAGCTCATGGCGCCATTTTAGCGCGCCGCGGCGCGGGGTTTGGGCGATGCCGCGCAGGGAACGCGACCGGAGCGGGCCGGCTGGGCGGGAACCGGGGCGCATGAACTCCGAAGGAGCCGCCGCGAGCCGCTGCCGGCGCCGGCCCGGGCATCCGGGAGCGGGGCGTGGTTCCATCCGGCACCAGGCGAGCACGCCGGCGCCAGACGAGCATGCGGCACCGTCACTCCAGCAGCTTCGACCAGCCCCCGAGCCCCTCGATCCGCGCCAGCAACAGTTTCACGCAGACCAGCATAGGCACCGCTAGCAGCAGGCCGATGATTCCCCACAGCCAACCGAAGAACATCAGCGCCAGGATCAGCACCAGCGGCGACAGCCGCATGCTGCGGCCGAGCACGATCGGGGTGACCGCCTGCGATTCGATCGCGTGCAACAGCAGATAGACGCCGGCCGGCAGCAGCGACGGCAGCAGTTCGTCGAACGCGACCAGGCCCGTCATCAGCATGATCAGCATGCCGATCAGCGGGCCGACGAAGGGGGCGAAGTTGAGGATCGCCGCCATCGTGCCCCACAGCAGCGCTTCCTGCAGCGGCACCCCGAGCGCGTACAGCGCGCCGGCCAGGGCCAGGCCGACGCCGGTGTTGATCAGGCTGATGGTGAGCACGTAGCGCGAGATCTCGCGCTCGATCGAGTGCAGGATGTCGATGGTCAGCCGTTTCTGCTGCGGCCCGGGCAGCAGCGCGATCGCTTTGCGTTGCAGGGACTCGCCATAGACCATGAAGAAGAAGGTCAGCAGCACCACCGCCAGCACCTGGGCGACGTATTTCGGCGTCGAGGTCAGCACGCGGTAGGGGTCGTTGAGTTCGGTCTTGATCACCTGCACCGGCTTGCTGGTGCTTTCGCCGCCGGCGGCGCGGGCGATGTTCTGCGCGGCGCGATTGGCCTCCTGCATCGGCTTGGTCATCTCGCGCAGTTTCGGCGCCAGCTGTTTCATCTCGCGCGGCACCTGGCGCACCCATTCGCTGGCCGGCTCGACCAGTTGCAGGGCGAGCACGCCGGAAATCGCCAGCCCGCCGACGATCACCGCCACCGCGCCGACCACGCGCGGCAGATACAGCCGCTGCAGCACGCGCAGGATCGGATTGCCGACCAGGGCGAAGAACGCCGCCAGCAGGATCGGCAGGATCAGCTCCTGCGCGGCCCACAGGGTGTAGCCGACCGCGAGCACGGCGAGGATGGACAGCGGAACCGGGGCTTTCGGCCGCGTGGCCGCAGGGGGGCTCGCCGCTGCCGCGGGTTCGGGCTCGGCCGAGTCCGGTTCGATGGCCGCAGCAGGCGGTTGCGGTGCGGAGGTGCTCAAGGCTCGATCGATTCGGCGTGGTCGGTGCGTGCACTGTGCGCCGTCGTCCGCGGCGGCGCCACCGGCGCCAGGCCCGGGGCGACCGCGCCGGTGGCCTCGGCCACCGCCCCGGCGTTTTCGGCGGCCTGGCCGGCTTCGCCGGCGGCGCGACCGGCCTGATCGGCCGCGTTCTGCGCACTGCTGCCGGCGAACAGGCCCGACAGCATGGTGATGATCTGCATCAGGTTGCTGCTCTTGGCCGCGATCTTGGCCGGCTCGGCCCGGCCCATCAAAAAACCGCTGACCAGGCCGGCGACGACGATCCGGCCCGGCGTCCAGGCCTCATGCCAACGCGCCTTGAGCAGCGCTTTGCGCTCGAGCGCCTGTTCGTAGCGGCCTTCGAGCAAGTGTTCGCGCTTGTGCACGCGCCGCTGCAGTCGTTCGAACCGGGTCATGGTGCGTTCTCGTGATCCTTCTGCTGTCCCTGGCCGTGATAGCGGGCGGCGTGGCCCGCGTCGGCGGCCAGGTGCGCCTGCAGTTCTTCGTCGTCGAGGTCGCCCATGCCCAGGCGCCGCAACTGGCGCCGGGTCGCGTGCAGGCGGGTGAACTCGAAATAATGCACCGCCTGCCATACCCCGACCACGGCCACGACCAGGCTCAATCCGGACGTGGTCAACATCGAGGCCAGCCACGACCAGCCCAGCACGCCCTGCAGCAGCGCGATCAGCGCGGCCATCAGCAGCAGCCAGGACGAGGCGCCGAACACGATCGCCACGCTGACCCACAGCAGGGCGCGGCCGAGCGCACTGCGGGCGAGGGCGAAGTCGGCGATGAACAGGCCGCGCAAAGCGCGGCCGGTGTCGATCGCCGCCGACAGGCCTTCGCGCCCGGCGTCGCGGATCTCGCGGTAGGACTCTTCGATCGACGGCCCCCGCCCCGGCGCGGCCGGGTCGGGGATCTCGTCGCCGCCGGGAGCGGGG
The DNA here is from genome assembly GCF_051217035.1 of Lysobacter sp. 1R34A. Lineage (NCBI taxonomy): Bacteria > Pseudomonadati > Pseudomonadota > Gammaproteobacteria > Lysobacterales > Lysobacteraceae > Lysobacter > Lysobacter sp. 1R34A. The sequence continues at coordinate 60,226 of NZ_JBPKJP010000009.1, read as the reverse complement.
GCGGGACCGCTGCGGCTCGGGTCGCTCACGCTTACTTGTCGCTGCTGCGAGCGAGCTTGGCGATGATGAAGCCGGCCGCGAAGGCGACGCCGAACGAAGCCAGCGGCCGTTCGCGCACGAGCTCGGCGGCGCTTTCGATCAGGTCGCGGCCCTTGTCCATCAGCGCGTCGACTTGCTCGCGCGCGGCGCCGCCGGCGTGTTCGGCCGCGGCGATCCCGGCCAGCGCACTGTCGGCGAGGTCGGACTTCACGTTGGCCTTGCCGAGCTTGAGCTCTTCGCCCGCGACGCCGGCGGCGCTGCGGATGGCCTCGCCCGCATCGCTGGCGGCCTGCTTGAGGTGGGTGCCGGCCTGGCCGAGGTTGGTCTTGATGGCGTCGGTCGAAGTGGGGGTCATCGTGGTGTTCCTCCTGCTGCATGGATGAACCGCTGAACGAGTCCAGGGTTCGAGCGGTCCGTCGACGTACCGGGCGGTCCCGGCCCTCGACGGCATTGATCGGATCGCGCCGCGGTGCGGCGCGCATTCATGCCGATGGCAACGGCGCAGGATGCCCCCGCGACGTTACTGCATCTGCAGATCGCCGCGACGATTGCCGCGAACGATCCGCAGCACCAACTGTGCCGGAGCCCGCGTGAAGCTCGCGCGGAAGCCCGGAAGATCGTCGAATTCGCCGCTGGTGGCGGCGACGATGACGTCGTCCTTGCGCAAATCGTTCTTTTCGGCGCGGCTGCCGCGGGCCACGCTTTCGACCACCACGCCGGAGAAGCCGGACTGGCGCAGGCGTTCGGGCAGCTCTGCGAAGGTCGCCCCGCCCAGGCGCGGGTCGAGTTCGGCGCCGGCCACCGCCTTGGCCTGTTCGCGCAGGCTCGCGGTGAGCTGCAGCGGCTGGCCGTCGCGCAGCACTTCCAGGGCGATCCTGCTGCCGATCGGCTGCAGGCCTTCGAAATTGCGCAAGGCATCGCGGCCGTCGACGCGCTGGCCGTTGGCGGTCAGGATCACATCGCCGGGCTTGAGGCCCGCCGCGGCTGCGGCGCTGCCGGCGAACACCCGCGCGACCAGCGCGCCGCGCGGCTCGCCGAGCTTGAGCGCGGCGGCCAGTTGCGGGGTCACGTCCTGCGATTCCAGGCCCAGGCTGCCGCGGCGCACCACGCCGTTGTTGGCGATCAGCTGGTCCTTGATGTTGCGCGCCAGGTTGGCGGGGATCGCGAAGCCCAGGCCGATGTTGCCGGCCATGCTCCCCTGCGGGTTGAAGCTGGCGGTGTTGATGCCGATCAGCTCGCCGTTGAGGTTGACCAGCGCGCCGCCCGAGTTGCCGGGGTTGATCGACGCGTCGGTCTGGATGAAGTTTTGGTAGCCCAGGCCGCGCAGGCCGCTGCGGCCGACCGCCGAGACGATGCCCGAGGTCACGGTCTGGCCGATGCCGAAGGGGTTGCCGACCGCGACCACGAAATCGCCGACCCGCAGCGCGTCCGAGTCGGCCAGGGTGATCGCGCTGAGATTCTGCGCCGGCACCCGCATCAGGGCGATGTCGGTGTCCGGATCGGAGCCGACGAAATCGGCCTTGATGGTGCGGCCGTCGGCCAGGGTCACCGAGACCTCGTCGGCGCCCTCGATGACGTGGTGGTTGGTCAGCACGTAGCCGTTCTTGGCGTCGATGATCACGCCCGAACCCAGCGATTCATTGATCCGTTCCTGCGGGATGTTCGGGAACATGCGGCGGAAGAACGGGTCGTTGGCGAAGGGGTTGCGGATGCGCACGGTCTGCTTGGTGTGCACGCTGACCACCGCCGGAGTGACCCGCTGCAGCATCGGCGCCAGCGACGGCACCGGCTGGCCGCCGACCGAGGCCGGCAACGCGCCCGCGGTCGGCAGCGGCAGGGTGACCGCGGCCGGCGACGCCTGGGCCGGCGATTGCAGGCCGTCGCGGATCGCGGTGGCGGCGAAGCCGCCGAAGGCGGCGGCGAGGGCAAGGGTCAGCAGGGTCGGCAAGGGACGCATCGAGTCGCTGTTCCGGTCAACGGTGGAAGGGAAAGAGGGTGGGACCCAGATCGTGGCGTCGACGCCGGCGATCAAGCCCGCGCGCCGGCGGGGCATGCCGGCGGGGGCATGCCGACAGGGGGCATGCCGACAGGGGCTTGGACCGCGTCGGCGCGATCTCGTTCAGTGTCGCGGCCAGTGTCGGAGAATACGAATAAATAACCGATGAAGTACCGGCTGGATCGTTGCGCCGCGGTCTCGTCGCGAGCGTTGCGCGGCCGCCGCGGCCGATCGCGTCGAAATTGGAATGCGTGACCGCGCCAACACAGACAAAGCGTGATAGCCATCAAAAAGCCGTTGACATCCAGAAACACCGGGCGTAGCTTGAAGTCTCTGCGACGCCACAACATCTAGTGGTCGGCTTCGTAGAAGGAGCCCAAGCATAGGGGTTCGGCTTGGGTCGGTCGGTGCGTAGCCTAGATAGCGAGCGGGCGCATGACGGATACGGGCGCGAACCGCGAAGACCAGCCAATCACCGCACGTGGCGCGTAACCAACGCGAACGCGTGCGTCGCCGTCGGCGGGGGGCTGGCGGCGGCTCCGACACCCGGTTCCGGTCCGCCGGCACCAGGCGGCAATACCGCGACATCCCGCAACACGGTGTACACGCGCGACTCGATACATGGATGAGCTGACGGCAGCAAAGCGAACGCAAGGCCCCGGTTACCGATTCGACCCATACCGATTCGACCCAGGTCTCGACGAAGACCCGCTTCACCGGCAACACGCAACAGGCAAGACGCGGCACGCACGACCCTGACAGACACCGGCTTCAGACAGACCCCGGTTACCACGTACAAAAAGAAACCACCGATGGCGGGCGCAACCGAACGGCCCGCCGTCAAGATTCAGGAGACGAAACAGGCATGAGCACGGTGCGCCTCGAGGCGGTCAAGAACGCGGTGGCAGATAAAGACATCGCCCTGCAACCCGCGTCCCAGGACATCTGGGACAAGAAATACCGCCTCAAGACCAAGAGCGGCGAAGCGGTCGATAGCGATATCGACGCCACCTACCAGCGCGTGGCACGCGCCCTGGCCGACGCCGAGCCCAGCGCCGAGAAGCAGCAGTACTGGTACGAACGCTTCGTCTGGGCGCTGCGCCGCGGCGCCATCCCGGCCGGCCGCATCACCTCCAACGCCGGCGCGCTGGAGCACAAGCCCGCCACCTCGACGATCAACTGCACCGTCTCGGGCACCATCGAAGACTCGATGGACGGCATCCTGGAGAAGGTCCACGAAGCCGGCCTGACCCTCAAGGCCGGCTGCGGCATCGGCTACGAGTTCAGCACCCTGCGACCGCGCGGCGCGTTCGTCGCCGGCGCCGGGGCCTACACCTCCGGTCCGATGTCCTTCATGGATATCTACGACAAGATGTGTTTCACCGTGTCCTCGGCCGGCGGCCGCCGCGGCGCCCAGATGGGCACCTTCGACGTCAGCCACCCGGACGTGAAGGACTTCATCCGCGCCAAGCGCGAAGACGGCCGCCTGCGCCAGTTCAACCTGTCGCTGCTGATCACCGACGGCTTCATGGACGCGGTCAAGACCGACGCCGACTGGCCGCTGGTGTTCCCGGTCAACATCAAGGAACAGGGCGACGTCGACCTCGACGACCCGAACCAGGTGGTCTGGCGCGACTGGCCGACCACCCGCAACTACGTGGTCCGCGAGGACGGCCTGGTCGCCTGCAAGATCTACGGTCACATCCGCGCCCGCCACCTGTGGGACATGATCATGGTCTCGACGTACGACTACGCCGAGCCCGGGTTCATCCTGGTGGACCGCGTCAACGAGATGAACAACAACTGGTGGTGCGAGACGATCCGCGCGACCAACCCCTGCGGCGAGCAGCCGCTGCCCCCGTACGGCGCCTGCCTGCTGGGTTCGGTCAACCTGACCAAGTTCGTCCGCAACGCCTTCACCGACCGGGCCGAGTTCGACTGGGAGGAATACAAGGAAGTCGTGCGCGTGTTCACCCGCATGCTCGACAACGTGGTCGAGGTCAACGGCCTGCCGCTGGAACAGCAGCGCGCCGAGATCATGCGCAAGCGCCGCCACGGCATGGGCTTCCTCGGCCTGGGCAGCACCGTGACCATGCTGCGGATGAAGTACGGCTCGGCCGAGTCCTGCGAGTTCACCGAGCGGATCGCCCGCGAAATGGCCGTGGCCGGCTGGGAAATGGGCCTGGCCCTGTCCAAGGAGAAGGGCCCGGCCCCGATCATGGAAGAGCGCTTCGCCGTCACCGCCGAAATGCTGCGCAAGCGCCCGGAGATGAAGGCCGACGGCTGGAAGATCGGCCAGGAGATCCCCGGCAAGGTCCTGCACGCCAGGTACTCGCGCTACATGCAGCGGGTGGCCGGGGTGGCCCCGGAGCTGGTCGAGGAGCTGGCCGACATCGGCGCGCGCTTCACCCACCACAGCTCGATCGCCCCGACCGGCACCATTTCCCTGTCGCTGGCCAACAACGCCTCCAACGGCATCGAGCCCTCGTTCGCCCACCACTACAGCCGCAACGTGATCCGCGAAGGCAAGAAGTCTAAGGAAAAGGTCGACGTCTATTCCTTCGAGCTGCTGGCCTACCGCGAGCTGATCAACGCCAAGGCGATGCCGTTCAGCGAGGAAGCCGAGGCCAAGCTGCCCGACTACTTCATTTCCGCCGACGACATCAGCCCGAAGGAGCACGTGGACGTGCAGGCGGCCGCGCAGAAGTGGGTCGACAGCTCGATTTCCAAGACCGCGAACGTCCCCACGGACTACCCGTACGAGGACTTCAAGGACATCTACCGCTACGCCCACGAGCAGGGCCTCAAGGGCTGCACCACCTTCCGCTTCAACCCGGCCGCCTTCCAGGGCGTGCTGGTCAAGGAAGCCGACCTGGAAAACACCACCTACCGCTTCGAGCTCGAGGACGGCAGCGTGCTGGAGGTCAAGGGCAACGAACAGATCGAGTACGACGGCGAAATGCACACCGCCGCGAACCTGTTCGACGCCCTCAAGGAAGGGTATTACGGCAAGTTCTGATTGGCGCACCGAAGCGCCCGCCCGGTCCGCCGGGCGCGCGCGGCAGGTGGGTACGATCGCGCAGTACGGGCACGGCGGCCGTTACGCCGGACGCGGAATTCAGGCCGATTCCGCGTTCATCCGCCAGCTTTCGCCGCTACGGCCTCGGGCGCTGAAGACCGACCCCTGTCTACGCCCGCGCAGCAGGTATAGCATCGCTCCGGCAAGACCCCGGTTACACGTACCGCGAACGTACCGCCCATTAGAAAAAACGCCCACGAGGAGGGCACCATGAGCAACGGTAATGGAGTGACGGCGACCCTGACCCAGGCCGCCGAGAACGTCAAGGAAACGGCGTCCAACATCGGCAGCGCCATCGCCAACCGCGCCGAGGGCGCCGTGGCTTCGGTCAAGAAGACCGCGACCAAGGCCCGCAAGGCCGCCAAGAAGGCCGTCGGCACGGCCAAGAAGAAGCTCGCGACCGCCAGCGCCAAGGCCAAGAAGGAAGCGACCGCCCTGAAGGCCAAGGCCACCGGCAAGAAGACCGCGAAGAAGGCTACGAAGAAGACCGCCAAGAAAGCGACCAAGAAAGCCACGGCCAAGAAAACCGTGAAGAAGGCCGCGAAGAAGGCGACCAAGGCCGTCAAGAAGGTCGCGAAGAAGGCGACCGCCAAGAAGGCCGCCAAGAAGGCTCCGGCGAAGAAGGCCGCCAGCAAGAAGGCGACGGCCCGCAAAGCCCCCGCCAAGAAGGCTGCGGTGAAGAAGGCCGCGAAGAAGGCGACCAAGAAGGCGCCGGCGAAGAAGGCCGCCAAGAAGGCCGCGAAGAAGCGTTGATCGATAGGCGCCTCGCGTTTCCGCCCTCTCCCGCGCTGCGGGAGAGGGTCGGGGCGAAGGCCGCCGGCCGGCGCTGTCCGGTCCCCAGCTGGGTATCCGCGTCACCCGTTCGGCGCCACCACACAAGAACAAGCACGAAGCACCAGGAGTCGGGCCCATGGCCGTCAAGATCGAAAAGAAAATCAAGGGCTACAGCGTCGTCAGCCAGGAAGACAAGACCAAGGAAGCCGCAAAGGCCTCCGCGGCCAGCGCCGCCGCGGCCGCCAAGGCCGACGAACTGCCGGTCGCCGACGTCATCCAGATGCACGAGCGCATCGAGCGCCCCGAGATCCTGATCGGCTCCACCTACAAGATCAAATCGCCGCTGTTCGAGCACGCCTTGTACGTGACCATCAACGACATCGTCCTCAACGCCGGCACCGAGCACGAGTCGCGCCGTCCCTTCGAGATCTTCATCAACTCGAAGAACATGGACCACTTCCAGTGGATCGTCGCGCTGACCCGGATCATGTCCGCGGTGTTCCGCAAGGGCGGCGACGTGACCTTCCTGGTCGACGAAATGAAGGCCGTGTTCGACCCGCGCGGCGGCTACTTCAAGGCCGGCGGCGTCTACATGCCGTCCCTGGTCGCCGAGATGGGCGCCATCGTCGAGGACCACCTCAAGTCGATCGGCATGATCCACGACCCGGACATGAGCGACGCCCAGCGCGCCCTCATCGCCGAGAAGCGCGCCGCCTACGAGCAGCGCGGCTCAAAAAAAAACTCTGACGTAACCGCGGCCGCCGCGCTCGGCGCCGCCGAACCGCGCAGCGAAGACGTCGCCGTGACCGGCGAGGGCGCCTCCTTCCCGCCGACCGCGACCCTGTGCCACAAGTGCAGCACCAAGGCCCTGGTCCTGATGGACGGGTGTGCGACGTGCTTGAATTGTGGGTATTCGAAGTGCGGCTGAGGTTGATCGGGTCCGCGGCGAAGTGCATCTGATGCGCGCGCGCCTGAAGGCCGCCAATTGGAGACCTGCAGGTCGCTAGTACGTATGCCTAGAAATTGCTAATGCCTATGGGGCTCTTCGGAGCCCCATTTTATCTTTGACGAACTGATTTTGCCCAAAGCGGGCTGCGGAACTACGAAAAACATGGGGTTCGGTGCTACCAAGCGTAGGTGGCCAAAGTCTCCGGAACGTCTCAACGACGGAGATTCGCCTTGGGCACAATTAGCAGAGGGAGGGATGCTGAGTATCCGAGCAGCACCTGGGGCCTGCTCACCATTGCACGCATAAGCATGTCCTGGACCGGCAAACAGGGCGACGGGTGACCTGTTCCGGTACGTGGGCGACTGCGGCAACGGACCGTCAGCGCGATGGAGCCACCCGCACGCAGCGCGATTACTTGCGCGGTATCTGTAATCAAGCACGGATATCGTCGGCAAGCGACGCCGCCCCGCAACAGCAGCCTTCGAAATCTTGCCCACTCGGCGCATCGCCGCTGCACAGCAAACGGCGGTGTGGGGTGAGCCAAGAATGGATTCAATCGCAGTCAACAAGGAGAGTCAGCAATGATCAGCGACACGATGAAGATATCGTTTGGCAGCGCCCTCAGCGCCCTCAGCGCCCTCAGCGCCCTCAGCGCCCTCAGCGCCCTCGGCGCACTCGCAACGCCCGCACAGGCCGCATCGCTGGACCCCACGTTCGGTTCGGCCGGCATCACCGCCACCGCATTCGGCAACTACGGCGCCGCCGCCCGGGTGGTCGTCCAGCCGGACGGACGGATCGTCGCCGCCGGCCAGACCGCACTCGGTGAGTTCGCACTGGCGCGTTATACGGCCGCGGGTGCGCTCGATACGAGCTTCAACGGTACCGGCAAAGTCGCCACCATGCCGTCCGGCAGCTGCCCGGGGCAGGCGCGCGCACTCGCCTTGCAGGCGGACGGCAAGATCGTCGTCGCAGGCACTTCGTGTCCGAACTTCACCTCCACCCGCAACTTCACCGTTTATCGCTACAACGCGGATGGCTCGCTGGACACCAGCTTCGGCAGCTCAGGCAAGGCGACCGTCAATTTCTACGCGGGGGCTTCGGAAGCCCATGCCGTCGCCGTACAGGGCAGCGCGATCTGGGTTGCGGGCTATGCCGGTTCCGGTTTTGCGCTGGCGCGGCTTACCAGCAGCGGAACCTTGGATTACAGCTTCGGCAGCGGTTCCGGTACCGTGACTTCGACGGTCGGCACCGGCGCCGCCTTCGCCAACAGCCTGGTCGTCCAGGCGGATGGCAAACCCGTGCTGGCCGGCTACGCGTCGAGCGGCGGCACCGTGTTCGCGTTGACGCGCTACACCACGAATGGCGCGCTGGACACCACGTTCGGCACCGGCGGTAAAGTCCTGACCAATGTGGCCGGCACGTCCAGCGGCAACTCCGCCATCGCCACTTCGCTGGCGATTCAAAGCGACGGCAACATCGTCGTCGCCGGCTACGCGAAAAGCACGAGCGCCGACTACTACCGAGTTGCCGCGGTTCGTTACACGAGCGCCGGCGCGCTGGACAGCTACTTCGGGTCCGGCACCGGCAAGGTCCTTACCGCCATCGGCAGCGGCGATGCGATCGGCAGCGATGTCGCCATCGACGCCAATGGAGGCATCGTTGTCGGCGGCTACTCCAAGGCGGGCAGCTACCGCCAGTTGACCTTGAATCGCTACGACCCGTACGGCAACCAGGACGCCAGCTTCGGGCCTGTCGCCACCGCCGTCGGCAGCGCGAATGCCGCTGTTCAAGGGCTCACCCTGCAAGGCGACGGCAAAATCGTCGTGGCGGGCTACGGCAACTCGCCAGCGACCTTCGTGGTTGCGCGCTATCGATAACTGCCGTTCTAAATCGACGGCTTCAACGGCAGCATGAGGGCCGGCCCCTCTCGTCCGGTGCGGCGGAGGTGTCTCCCGGGAAGACCTCGATCTGCGTGGGGTAGTTGGGCGCACGGCCGTGGTCGGCAACCGATGGGGCTCTATGGAGCCCCATTTTCTTTTCCGGCAGATCGCTTGCGACCGAAAGCAGCTTCACAAGCCTCGGTTTTCCCGCTATGTCGAGGCATCATCCGGCAACCGAAGCCGATCCCGGATTGATCGGATCCCGATAGGCTCGAGCGTGGTTGAGGCGTGCGCGGACCGGCGACGCCTGGCTTCAAGCAGATGCATCGGCCCAGCGACGTATCATGGCCGTTACGTGTCGGGGCATCGGCCCAGCCACGACCGCCCACGACCTGAGTGGACATAATGCGAGACCCTGCACTGCCTCCGGCAATGATCCTGACGACGCCGGTTCGCTCCCTGGAAATCGACCCGGCCTCGCATCCCCGGGGGCAGCCGCACATCAGCTCGGCCAGCGGCCTGGCGATCGTGGGCGATTGGTTCTATATCGTGGCCGACGACGAGAACCACCTGATCGCTTTGCGTAGCGACGATGTAGAAGTCGGAGCATTGCGGATGCTGCCCCTGCTGGAGGCGCCGCTGCCGGCAGATCCCGCGGAGCGGAAACGCCGGAAGAGGGACCTGGAGGCGCTGTTCCCTGTGCCGGGGGACGAAGACCGTTCGCCGATGTTGGTCGCCTGGGGTTCCGGCTCGCGGGCGCAACGCGACTTCGCCTACGTGGTCGGCCTCAGCGCCAACGGCAGCCTTGCCGGCGCCGCGCGAGCGGTTTCCCTGACCCGATTGCACGACGTGCTGCGCCGTCATGTCGGAGAACTCAACATCGAGGCCGGGTTGGTAAAGGGCGAGGACTTGTACTTGTTCAGCCGGGCCAACCGCAGCGCGCCGGTAAACGGATGCTTTCGCCTCGACCTGGACCTGGCGATCGGTTTTCTGTTGGCCGGTGAGAGCGCTGCAGAGGTGCCCCCGGTGCGCTTCACCGAACTCGATCTGGGCCGAATCGGCGAAGTGCCTCTCGGCATCACCGATGCGACTGCTCTCGAGGACGGCGGTTGGCTGCTCAGCGCCGTGGCGGAAGATGCCTCGAACGCCTACGACGACGGCCGGTGCGCCGGGGCCGTGTTGGCGGCCTGCGACCCGAGCGGCAAGGTGATATGGACGGGACAGTTGGACGGCGGCGTCAAGGTGGAGGGCATTGCTTTCGATGAGCAGGGCGCGCTCTGGCTGACGACCGATGCCGACGACCCCGGCGTGCCGTCGGGGCTCCGTCGTCTGCGATGGCCTCCGCCCGGGTACGGCCCGCAGGCTGGTTAGTCGACCGACGAGATCGCGGATGCCTGGCAGGATGGCGCCATGCGCGGCTTACCCTGGCCCAAGGTGCAATGGAATGTTCAAGGTCCTCCTCGCCACGCTCTTCTACTTGGCCAGCTGCGCCGTCGTGTTCGCGGTACACGTGGTCGCCTCCGGTGTGCTGGCCAGCTACGGCTCGGCCTATCCAGCGTCTCTCCGGAGCCAGATACCTGTGTTCTCGGTCGCGGCCGTCTCGCTGATGCAGAACAGCGCCCTGCTGTGCTTCGGCGCGCTGTTCGTGTCGGGCGCGCTGGCGCTATCGGCCCTGCTTCGCGCGCCGTCGCGCGAGTCGAAGTTGTATTGGGTTTCTTCCCTGGCCATCGTCAACTACCACGTCGGCATTTTCCTGCTTGGGGCCGTGGCGGTCGGTTTCTTCTGGTTGCCGAAGCTCGCCAGTAGCCTCTGACGGATCGTCCGTATCGATGCCGTCGCGGTTCGACTCGCCGGGAACCGGCTTGCCTGGCGTCGACTGTTTCGCTATCCGATGCTCACCGAAACTCACGCTTCCTCACTGCCGCAATACGTGGTCGAGGAAGGCGTCACTGCCGCTTGCGACTTGGCCGTTCTCGGGTGTAGAACCTCGCCAAGGGGTCGATAGTGCATGCATTGGGGAGCGGCGCTATTTCAGTGTCGAAATCAGATGCGAGTCCCGAGGCCGAACTGCTCTGTCTTGTTCGCCGCGCGTCGCTTCCGGTCGGCGCACGCAATTAGCCGCAATCAGCCGTATTGGACCGCCTCCTTGCACAGCCCGCGACCGCTTTATCCAGCACCTCGGCATTGCCTGCATCCGAAGAGTCATCACCGACGTATCCCAAAGGCTTCGCCGTCAGGCATGCGCGACTTCACACGGAGAAACACATGAATCGCATTTTCCGCATCCTCTGGTCGCAGGCGCTGAACTCGTGGGTGGTCGTTTCCGAACTCGCCACCTCGCGCGGCAAAGGCGGCGGCGGGGTCGACAAGCGAAAGGGTGCGAGCACGCTGGCGTTGACGCTCGACCGAGACCAGGTCGAAGGCACGCCGCCGGCCTGCAGCTGGCCGTTGCGACTGGGCATGTTCTTCGCGTTGCTGTCGCCGTATGCGACGACACAGGCGGCGGACCGGCACTGGGACGTCAACCGTACCTCGATCGGCCTGGGCGGCACCGGCATCTGGGATGCGGGGAATGCTTTCTGGAGTACCAACAACGATGGCGTGAGCGGCCCCTACAGCGTGTGGAACAACGCGGCCCTGGACGACGCTTTCTTCGGCGGCACCGCCGGCACCGTCACCCTGGGCGGGCCCATCACCGTCCACAACATGACGTTCCAGACCAGCGGCTACACAATCACCGGTAACACCCTGACCCTGGGCGGGGTCAACCCGACCATCTCGGTCTCGGGTACGGCCACCATCGCCTCGACGATCAACAGCACCAGCGGACTGACCAAGGCCGGTACCGGCACGCTGATCCTGTCGGGCAACAACAGTTTCGGCGGCGGCATGACCGTCAACGCAGGCGCGCTCAACGTGAGCGGCACCAACAGCTTCGTCGGCGACATCAATATCAATGGCGCGCTGACCGCCACGGGCGCCGCCGGTCTCGGGGCCGCGACCAACAACATCAACGTCACCGGGTCGTTGAACATCGGTACCGTCGGAGGCACCCTCGCGGGGCGCACGGTGACGCTCACCGGAGCCACGAGCATTCAGGGCGGCGGCGTCGGCGGCGCCTTCTATACCGGCACCGGCAGCCTCTTCGTGGCCGACGTCAATACACTCAATAACGACGCCAACAACTACACCGGCACGACCGGCGCCAATCGCGGCCTGTCGTTCACGTCCGTGCGCAACTTGGGAGAGGCGAGTGCCCTGGGCGCGCCCACCACGGTCGCCAACGGCACCATCTCCCTGTCGAATCCGCTCAATTCGAGCGCCACCCACTCGTATATCGGCGACGGCGATACGTCGAATCGCAACTGGCTCATCAACTCCATCGACAACCGCTCGGCGGGGCTCGCCAACGCCGGCACCGGCACGCTGACCCTGACCGGCAATATCCAGTCCGCAGGCGGTACGGCGGGGCTCTCCGCGCAAACGGCCGACCTGGAGCTGCTGGGCGTCATCTCCGGCGGTCGAGTCGCACTCGCGGCGAATGCCGGGCGGACCATCACTCTCGGTACCGCCAACACGAACGCCGGCGTCAACATCGCCGGCGCGGGGACCGTCAGGGCCAGCACGATCGGGAATACCGGCGTCGCCAGTTCGCTGGGCATTGGTGCCACCAGCATCGGCAGCAACGGCACGCTGAGCTATACCGGCGCCGCCGCCAGCAGCGACCGTGCCTGGACCATCACCCAAGGCACCCTGGCCAACAACGGCAACGGCGCCTTGACGCTCACGGGCCCGACGACCATCGGCGGCACCGCCACCCTGGGCGGCGCCTTCACAGGCGGCGCCAACGTACTCGCCGGGGTCGTGTCCGGTGGCGGCAACCTGCGCAGCGCCGGTGCCGGCACATGGGTGCTCACCGGCGCCAATACCTATACCGGCAGCACCATCGTCGACAGCGGCGTACTGCGCGCGGGTTCGGCCGGGGCCTTCGGCGCGTCCACCAGCTTCGTCGTCAACGGCGGCACGCTCGACATGAACGGGTTCGACAAGACGCTGCCCAACCTCACCGGCAGCGGCGGCACGGTGGCACTGGGCAGCGCCATCCTGACCTTGCAGGGCGCGAGCGGGGGCACCGGCACCTACGCCGGCAGCATCACCGGCAACGGCGGCCTGACCAAGCTGGGCGCCAGCACCCAGACCCTGACCGGCGCCAGCACCTACACCGGCGACACCACCATCGGCGGCGGCATCCTCGCTCTGGACTTCAGCCCTGCCGGCGGCCCCGGCAGCGGCATCATCGGCAGCGGTTCCACCCTCAACCTGGGCGGCGGCCGGCTCAACATCATCGGCGCCAACGGCGAAAGCAACAGCCAAACCTTCGACGGCCTGAACATCACCGGCAGCAACAACACCATCGATGCCAGGTCCGGTGTCGGCGGCAGTCTCACCGTCAACCTGGGCGCCATCACCCGCACCGGGGGACTGATCAACTTCAACCTGCCCACCAGCGGCAACATCACCACCACCAACACCGTGCTGGGCGGCTGGGCCACGGTCAACGGCACCGACTATGCCAAGGTGGTCGGCGGCAACATCGCCGCCTTCGTCGATGCCGACTACACCGACAAGGACAACGCCGCCAATTGGCTGGCCAACGAATACATCACCGACGTGAACGGCTTCTTCGGCGCGGTGAGCGGCAGCGTCCAACTGGCCGGCCTGCGCTACACCGCGCCGACCTCGACCACCGTGACGGTGAACCCGGGCGAGACCCTGGGCGTGGACGGCACCATCATCGTGGCGCCCACGGTGGTGAACACCAATCAGCTGATCACCGGCGGGATGATCACAGGCCCGGTCGGCGGCGCATTGGGCGTGCAGCAGAACAGCACCGGCAACTTCACCATCGCCTCGCAGATCGTCGACAACGGCGGCAGCATCGGCTTCATCAAGGCAGGCACCGGCCTGGTCACCCTGGCCGGCACCGACAATACCTACACCGGCGCCACCCAGGTGGTGCAGGGCACGCTGGCGGTCGCCGACATCGGCAACGGCGGCGCCGCCAGCGGCATCGGCGCCTCGTCGGCCGATCCGGCCAACCTGCGCCTGGAAGGCGCCACCTTGCGCTACACGGGCCCAGGCGATAGCAGCGATCGCGGTTTCACCTTCACCAGATCCGGCGCGATCGTCGGCTCCGGGGTCGAAGTCACCAATGCCGGCGCCAATCTGATCTTCGGCGGGCTGGTCACCAGCCCCGACGCCGCCAACTTCACCAAGAGCGGCGCCGGCACTCTGACCCTGTCCAACGACAGCAACGACTTCACCGGCATCACCACCGTCAGCGGAGGCCTGCTGTCGGTCGACACGCTGGCCAACGGCGGCGTGGCCAGCGGCATCGGCGCGGCCGCCAGTGCATCGGCCAACCTCGTCCTCGCCGGCGGCGGCCTGCAGTACACCGGCGGCACGGTGAGCATCGACCGCGGTTTCACCGTAGGCGCCGGCAACGGCTCCGTCGAGGTCGGCAACGGCGCGACGACCCTGACCGTCAGCGGCGCGGTAGTCGGCAGCGGTCGGCTGACCAAGAACGGCGACGGCACCCTGGTGCTGTCCGGCGCCAACACCTACGGCGGAGGCAACACGGTCAACCGCGGCATTCTGCGTGCCGGCTCGACCCAGGCGTTCGGCGCGGCCAACGGACCGATGACCCTGACCAACACGGCAGGCGTGCTGCTAGATCTGGACGGATTCAACAACGGCATCGGTCCGCTGAGCGGCGGCGGCGCCAACGGCGGCAACATCACCCTCGACGCCGGCACCCTGACGATCAACGGCGACGGCGGCAACTACTCGGGCACCATCAGCGGCACCGGCGGCCTCACCCGCGCCGGCGGCGGCAGCCAGACTTTCAATGGCTGCAACAACACCTACACCGGCCCCACCAGCCTGCAGGGCGCCACCTTAAGCGTGGACTGCCTGGCCAACGGCGGGATCGTCAGCGGCATCGGCGCCTCGGGCAGCGCTCCCACCAACCTGGTCTTCAACAGCGGCGGTTTGAGCTACACCGGTGGCAGCGTCACCACCGATCGCGGCTTTCAGCTTGCCGGCGGCAACAGCTCGATCAACGTGACCAACGCCGCCACCACGCTGCAGTTCACCGGCCAGATCATCGGCGCAGGCGCCATGACGAAAGCCGGCGCGGGCACCCTGGTCCTGTCCGGCACAAACACCTCCACCGGCAATACCCAGGTCACGGGGGGAATACTGCGCGCGGCCACGAACAATGCCTTTGGCCCCCAAGGGTTCATGACCTTGAGCAACACCGCGGGGGTGCTGCTGGATCTGGCCGGCTTCGACACGACGGTGACCGCGCTCAACGGCGGCGGCACCACCGGCGGAAACATCATCCTGGGCGACGCCGTGCTGACCCTCACCAACGGCGGCAGCAGCTACGCCGGAGCCATCAGCGGCACCGGCAGCTTGATCAAGAACGGCGGCGGCGAACAGGCGCTCACCGGCTGCAACAGCAGCTACACCGGCCCCACGGTCATCAACGCCGGCACCCTGACCGTCACTTGCCTGGGCAATGGCGGCGTCGCCAGTTCGATCGGCGCCTCCGGTTCCGCGCCCACCAATCTGACGATCAACGGTACCTTGCGTTACGTCGGCACCGGCGCCAGCACCGATCGCCAATTCACCCTGGGGACAAGCGGCGGCGCCATCGACTCGTCCGGCACCGGCACCGTCACCTTCGCCCATACCGGTCCGGTGACCCTGGCCGGCGCCAACACCGCGCGCACCCTGACCCTGACCGGCGCCAACACCGGCGACAACGTGTTCTCCGCGCAACTGGACAACAACGGCACCGGCGCCACCTCGCTGACCAAGGCCGGCACCGGCACCTGGCGCCTGACCAACAACAACAGCACCTACACCGGCGTCACCACCATCAATGGCGGCGTGCTCAGCGTCGACCAGATGGCCAACGGCGGCGTCGCCAGCAGCATGGGCGCCTCGTCCAATGCCGCCTCCAACCTGGTGATCGGCAACAGCTCGACCTTGCGCTACACCGGTGCGGGCGACAGCACCGACCGATTGTTCACGCTCACCTCCGGTGTCAGCTTCATCGAGTCTTCGGGCACCGGCGCGATCCAGTTCACCAACACCGGCGCGGTCGTGCTGTCGGGCACCAACACCGCGCGCACCCTCGCGCTCGGCGGCACCAACACCGGCGCCAACACCTTCGGCGGCACGATCGGCGACAACGGCACCGGTCGGACCACCTTGGCCAAGAACGACAGCGGCAACTGGATACTCACCGGCAACAACACCTTCACCGGCAATACCGTCATCAACGACGGCAACCTGACGGTCGGCAACGGCGGCACCACCGGCAATGTCGGCGCGGGCGATGTGATCGTGGATTCGCCCACCTCCACGCTGACGCTCAATCGCAGCGACACCCTTACTCTCACCGGTACGCTGAGCGGTCCCGGCACGCTGGCGCAGATCGGCACCGGCACCAGCGTATTGACCTCGCCGTTCAACAGCATCGGTGCGACCACGATCAGCGCCGGCACGCTGCAGCTGACGGGCGGGCTGACGACGCCGACCGTCGCGATGACCGGAACCTCCGCATTGGCGGTAACCGGAGCCGGTTCGCTGACAGGGCCCAATGGAACCCGGACCGCGATCACCGGCGATTCGGGCAACCAGACCATCACGATGGCCGGCACCGGTGTGTTCACGGCCCAGGGCGATCTCGGCGACGGCAGCGATACCTTCAACCTGAGCGGCGGATACAGCGGCGGCGTCCTGGGCCTGGGGGCCGGCGACGATACCCTGGTCATGAACGACGGCGCGGTGATCGGCTCCGGCGCCAGCATCGATGCCGGCACCGGCAGCGCCGACAATCTGGTCTTCAACAATGCCGTCGCCCGCAGCTTCGACGGTTCGGGCACGGCCGGTTTCGAAATGCTGACCAAGCAGAACACCGGCGTGCTGACCCTGACCGGCAGCCAGGCCTTCAGTGCAGGCACCGCCATCCAGGGCGGCACCCTGGATGTCGATGGCGTGCTGGATACGCCGAGCATGGCGATGTCCGCGGGCACCACCTTGAATGTGGGCGGCACCGTGCAGGCGGCCGGTGGCGCTGCGACGGCGATCACCGGCGACGCCGGCGTCAATACCGTGCTGATCGGTGCCGGCGCGATATTGAACGGCAACGGCGACCTCGGAGCGGGCAGCGATGTCGTGATGCTGGGCGGCACCTTGAACTCCGGCGCGACCGCATTGAGCCTGGGCGGCGACGACGATACCTTCACCCTGACCGACGGCGCGGTGCTCGGCGGCGCAGGCATCGAAGGCGGTGTCGGCGGCAGCGATCTGTTGGTGATCGACAATGCTCTGGACCTGACCTTCGACGGCGGCACCACGGCCGGGTTCGAACGTCTGTCCAAGCAAAATGCCGGCACCGCCACCATGACCGGCAGCCAGAGCTTCAGCGACGGCGCCGCCATCGACGGCGGTACGCTCAACGTGGCCGGCGCGCTGGAAACCCCGACCGTGGCCTTGGCCGACGGGACGACGCTGTCGGTCGAAGGCTCGGTGCAGGCGGCGTTCGGGACGACCACGGCGATCACCGGCAGCGCCGGCGCGAACACCGTGCTCGTGGCCGCGGGCGGCGCCTTGCTCGCCGGCGGCAGTCTGGGCGACGGCGGCGATGTACTCGATGTGGCCGGCAGTCTGGATACGGGCGCGGGCGCGTTCGACCTGGGCGCCGGCGACGACACCTTGACCATCCACGACGGCACCAACATCGTCGGTACGGTCGTGGCCGGCGCGGGCAACGACACCTTCAACACCGACATCGCGACCGTCGCCGACCTCGGCGCGGTGCAGGGCTTCGAGACCCTGAGCAAGTCCGGCGCCGGCGTGCTCAACGTCAACGGCCCCTTGAGTTCCGACTTCACCGCGGTCGACGTATCGGCCGGCATCTTGAACATCGGTGCGGGCGGCAGCGTCAACGCGGCCCCGGGTAATGTCCTCACCACTACGGTCGGCGCGGGCGCGACCTTGAACGTCGACGGAAGTTACGGCTGCGGCGCCGACAACGACAGCATGACCGTGTCCGGCACCGTATCGGGCAGCGGCACCATCGATCTATGCGGCGGCGACGATACCTTGACCCTCAACGACGGCGCGGTGCTGAACGCGGTCGTCAGCGGCGGCACCGGCGCCGGCGACACCCTGGTGCTGAACAACGCCGGTGCATTGTCCTTCGACGGCGGCGACACGAGCAACTTCGAAGTGCTGCAAAAAACCAACTCCGGTGTGGCGACCGTGACCGGAGCGTCGAGCTTCGTCGCCGGAACCGCCATTCTGGGCGGCACCCTGGACGTGGACGGTTCCCTGGAAACGCCGGTGGTCAGCCTGGCCGACAGCACCGTGCTCAACATCGACGGCTCGTTGCAAGCGGCCGGCGCGACGACCGCAACCCTCACCGGCAGCACCGGCACGAACACCGTCAGTGTCGGCGCCGGCGGCAGTCTGCTGGCGAGCGGCGATCTCGGCGACGGCAACGACATCCTCGATGTGGCCGGCCGCCTGGACACCGGCCCCGGCGTGTTCGATCTCGGCGCCGGCGACGACATCCTGACCATCCACGACGGCACCCGCATCGTCGGGACGGTCGTGGCCGGCGCGGGCAACGACACCTTCAACACCCATATCGCCACCGTCGCCGACCTCGGCGCGGTGCAAGGCTTCGAGACCCTCGCCAAGAGCGGAGCCGGCGTGCTCAACCTCAACGGCCCGCTGAGCTCGGACTTCACCGCCGTCGATGTGCAGGCCGGCGTCTTGAACGTGACCGCATCGGGCAGCGTCACTCCGGCACCGGGCGGCAGCCTGGCCACCAACGTAGCCAGCGGCGCGACCTTGAACGTCGACGGCAGCTATAACGGCGGCAGCAACGCCGATACCTTCACCGTCGCAGGCACGGTCAGCGGCAGCGGCGCCATCGACCTGGGCGACGGCGACGACACCCTGACCTTGAACGACGGTGCGGTGCTGGCCAACGCGATCAGCGGTGGAGCAGGGTCGGGCGACGCCCTGCTGCTCAACAACGCCGGTGCCTTCACTTTAGACGCCGCCGACACCAGCGACTTCGAACTGCTGCAAAAGAACAATACCGGCGAGGCGACCCTGACCGGCACGCAGAGCTTCGCCGGCGGCACCGCCTTGAACGGCGGCACGCTCACCGTTGCCGGCAGTCTGGACACGCCGACCCTGACGATGGCCGATGCGACCACGCTCAACGTCGTCGGCAGCGTGCAAGGCGCAGGAGGCGTCGCGGCGGCCATCGCCGGCAGCGCCGGCAGCAACACCGTCACCATCGCCGCGGGCGCGAGCCTGCTCGCCGAAGGCGGCCTGGGCGACGGCAGCGATGTTCTCGATGTCGCCGGCCGCCTCGACACCGGGGCGGGGATATTCGACCTGGGCGCGGGCGACGACACCCTGGGCATTCACGACGGCACCAACCTCGTCGGCACGGTCGCGGCCGGTGCCGGCACCGATCTGTTGAACGCAAACATCGCGACGAGCGCCGATCTCGGCGCGGTGCAGGGCTTCGAGACCCTCAGCAAGACCGGCGCCGGCGCCCTCAACGTCAACGGACCGGCGGGTTCCGATTTCGTCACCGTCGATGTGCTCGCCGGCAGCTTGAACGTCGGCGCCGCCGGCAGCGTGGTCGCACAGAACACCAGCATCGCTGGCGGTGCGGCCCTGAACCTGGACGGCAGCTACTCGGGCACCGCCGGCAACGACCGCTTCACCGTCGCCGGTACGGTCGCCGGCAACGGCGCGCTGCACCTGCTCGACGGCGACGACACGTTCACGATCCAGGACGGCGCCGATCTGTCCGGATTGAGCAATGCCGTCGACGGCGGCACCGGTGCCGACACCTTCGTCGCCGATCTGGCCGGCACGGCGACCCTGGGCGGGGCGATCAACTTCGAGACCCTGACCAAGACCAATACCGGCACCCTGCACGTCGAGGGCCCGGCCGCATCGGCCTTCACCACCGTCAACGTCGATGGCGGCACGCTCGACATCGGTACCGGCGGCAGCATCAGCGGCGTCAACACCGCCACCGTAGCCGCTGGCGCGAGCCTGATCGTCGACGGCACCTTCGGTTTCACCGCGGGCGCGGACAGTTTCACCGTGGCCGGCCACATCAGCGGCTCGAGCGTCATCGACATGCTCGACGGCGACGACCATCTGACCCTGCAGGACGGCGCCGACATGAGCGGCCTGGCCACGCCGATCGACGGCGGTGCCGGCATCGACACGCTGACCGCCGACTTCGCCGGCAACGCGACCCTGGGCGGTGCGATCAACTTCGAGACCCTGACCAAGACCAACATCGGCACCTTGAACATCGATGGCCCGGCCGCATCGGCCTTCACCACCGTCAACGTCGGCGGCGGCGCCCTCGACATCGGCGCCGCCGGCCGCATCGACGGTGCAGTCGCCACCACCGTGGCCAACGGCGCCACCTTGAACGTCGACGGCAGCTACACCGGTTCGGCCGGCGCCGACACGATGAACGTCTCCGGCACGGTCGCCGGCGGCGGTACGATCGACCTGGCCGTGGGCGACGATACGCTCACGCTCAACGACGGCGCGGTATTGAACAACGTCATCGACGGCGGCGGTCACGGCACCGGCGATACGGTCGTGCTCAATAACGCCAGCGCGCTGAGCTTCGATGCCGGCAACACGGTCAATTTCGAGTTCCTGCAGAAGGACAACGCCGGCACCGCGACCCTGACCGGCACTCAGAGCTTCAGCGGCGGCACCACGCTCAACGGCGGCGAGCTGGCCATCGCCGGCGCGCTGAGCACGCCGACCGTGGCGATGAGCGACGGCACCACCCTGAGCGTCGACGGCAGCCTGAACGCAGGGGCGGGCATCGCCGCCGCGATCACCGGCAGCGGCGGCGTCAACACGGTGACCATCAACGGTTCGGCTTTGGCCAGCGGCAACCTCGGCGCGGGCGAGGACGTGCTCGACGTGGCCGGCACCCTGGACACGTTGGGCGGCACGTTCGTCCTCGGCGACGGCGACGACAGCTTCGTCGTCCACGACGGCACCAGCGTGCTCGGCACCATCGACGGCGGCGCCGGTCTGGACACGCGCGTCTACGACATCAACCTGAGCGCGAATCTGGGCTCGCTGGCCAGTTTCGAAGGCGTCACCAAGACCGGCACCGGCGTGCTCAACGTCACCGGCCCCGGCGCGACCGACCTGCAGGAAGTCAGCGTGCTCGGCGGCACCCTGAACATCGGTCCGGCCGGCAGCGTGGTCGCGACCGCGGGCAGTTCGCTGGCCACGGTGGTCGGCACCGGCGCGACCTTGAACGTCGACGGCAGTTTCGGCTGCGGCGCCGCCAACGACACGATGAGCGTGTCGGGCACCGTGTCCGGCAGCGGCACCATCGATCTGTGCGGCGGCGAAGACGTGCTGACCCTCGGCGACGGCGCCGTGCTCAACGCCGTCGTCAGCGGCGGCGCGCACGGCAGCGGCGACACGGTGGTGCTCGACACCGCCAATGCCTTCAGCTTCGATGCCGGCAACACGATCAATTTCGAGTTCCTGCAGAAGGACAACGCCGGCGAGGCGACCCTGACCGGCACCCAGAGCTTCAGCGGCGGCACCGCCCTCAACGGCGGCACCCTGAGCGTGGCCGGCACCCTGCAGACGCCGACCTTGGCGATGGCCGACGGCACCACCTTGGCGATCGACGGCCGCGTGCAAGGCCTCGCCGCGGGCCAGGCCGTGTTGACCGGCAGCGCCGGCACCAACACCGTCGAAGTGGCCGCTGGCGCGAGCTTGCTCGCTTCCGGCGACCTCGGCGACGGCGACGATGTGTTCGACCTCGCCGGCACGCTCGACACCGGCAGCGGCGCGTTCGCGCTCGGCGCCGGCGACGATCGCTTCATCGTCCACGAAACCACCATCGCGACCGGCACGGTCGAGGGCGGCCTCGGCAACGACACGCTCGAGGCCAATATCGGCGGCGGCTTCAACGTGCCGCTCGGCAGCATGCTCGGCTTCGAATCGCTGGCCAAGTCCGGCGCCGGTGCGCTGCAGATCAACGGGCCGTCGGCGTTCATCGACGTCGAGGTGATCGGCGGCCTGCTCGAAGTCACCGCCGCCGGCAGCGTGTCCGCGCAGAACACTACAGTGGCCGCCGGCGCGACCCTGAAGGCCACCGGCCTCTACAGCGGCACCGCCGGCAACGACCGCTTCGGCTCCGCGGGCACCGTGATCGGCCGCTTCGAATTCGGCGCCGGCAACGACAGCGCCGATTTCCGCGGCGGCGACCTTAGCGGCCTGACCCGTTTCGACGGCGGCGCCGGCGGCGAGGATCGGGTGAACTTCCACGGCATGACCCTGGACCAGAGCGACGTGGGCGCACTGTCCAACTGGGAGCGCGTGGACCTGCTCACCGGTACGCGCCTGACCCTGAGCGCGCCGTTGAACCTGACCGGCGGCTTGCTGTCGATCGACGGCACTTCGCAACTGATCGGCATGAACGGCGCGGCCCTGACCGGCAGCGTGGCCAATTCGGGGCTGATCAGCGTCGGCGGCGCCCGTTTCGGCATCAGCGGCAACTACACCGGTGGCGGCGCGCTGGCGCTGACGGTATCGCCGGGCGGCCAGAGCTCGGGCGGTTTGGACATCGGCGGCGACGTCGTGGGCAACACCGCGGTGACCTTCCTCGGCGACGGCAGCGAGACCCCGCAACAGCCGGCCTCGATCCGGGTGATTTCGGCGCCGAACGACAGCGCCGCGACCGCAGGCGACTTCACCGCCGCCGGCGCGAGCGACGGCGTGGTGCGCTTGAACGGCAGCGTGTTTCCGTGGACCTTCGACCGCCAGGGCGATGGCTGGTATCTCAACACCGAGGCCAGCGACATCCTGCCGGAGATCGGCGGCTACGCGGTATTGCCGAGCATCGGTGCCGCGCTGGTCCAGGAGAACAACCGCCTGCTGTTCGAACGCATGGCCGGCGTGCGCGGCGACACCCCGCGCTGCGGCTCGCACGACGACGAGATGGAGCGCGCTTACTGGTCGCTGGAGGGGGATTGCCACGGCTTCTGGGTGGCGGCCACCGGCAGCGAGCTGGAGACGGGCGCCAATCCGGGCTTCGCCTTCAGCGGCGACACGCTCGGCCTGTACGTCGGCGTCGACGCGCAGCTGCAGGATCGCGAAACCCGCACCCTGCGCGGCGGCGTGTTCGTTGCGTTCCAGCACGGCAACTACTGGGCCAGCGGCGCCAATTCGACCGATCTGCAAGGCATCGGCGAGGCCAACGTGCGCGTCGATACGCCGATGGTCGGTATGTACGGCAGCGTCAGCTGGAAGCGCGGTACCTACCTCGACATGACCCTGGTCGGCCAATTGCCGGAGGCGACCATCGCTGTCGCCGACGGCTTCAAGGAAAAGATCGGCGGCAACAGCCTGACCGCGAGCGCGCAGCTCGGCCATCGCTTTCACTTGAGCAACGGCTGGACCGTCGAGCCGCAAGTCAACCTTAGCGCCAGCGCGATGCAGTGGGAGGACGAGCTCGACAGCGGCGGCAAGCAGTTGGCGATGGACGACGATTTGTTGGGCACGGCGCGAGTGGCCGTCCGCGCCGACAGGCTGTTCGAGACCGCGAGCGGTGCGCAAATACGTCCGTGGGCGACGCTTGGCGTGCAGGACACCGTGGGTGAGAAGGAGAACGCTCTGGTCGTCATGCCGCCCACGGCCGCCGGCGAGGCCCAAGCGTTTCCGAACCACGAGCTGGGTGTGATGGCGACCGTCGATGTGGGCGTTGAAGCCGAGTTGGGCGAATCCGTCAGCTTGTTCGGCGTGTTGTCCTACGGCGAGAGCCTGGACGGCAGCGATGCCAGGCAGCGCCAGGCCAACCTGGGCGTGAGGGTGCGTTGGTGAGATAGGCGAGCGCGTCGGGGTCCGTGCCGGGCACGGAAGCAACCCCAGCCCGGCCGGCCAGCCGACCGTCGGTGGCGGCTTGAGTGACTGGACGCGCATGGCCGCCGGTGTCGACATGGTCCGACCGCGCCGGCACTGCGGTGGAAGTCCGGCCGGGCGGCGCCGTGTTGTCGGCCCGGGGCAGGATGCCGGGACGCAGGCACGGTAGCCTAGGCCGATGGACTCCCTGATCGCCGCCTGCGCTCGTGCCCTCGCCGCCGGCGATGCGCTAGGTGCGCTCAAGCGCGTGGCGTTGCGCGAGGACCCGCCGGCGCTGGCGTTGCGCGGCATCGCCATGGCCCAGCTCGGGGAGCATCCGCGCGCGCGCGAACTGTTGCGGCGCGCGGTGCGCGGTTTCGGCCGGCATGAGGAATTGGCCCGGGCGCGCTGCGTCGTGGCCGAGGCCGAGGTGGCGCTGGCGATGCGCGATCTCGGCGGGACGCCGCGGGCCTTGATCGCCGCGGCGGCGACCCTGGAGGCGCGCGCCGATCGCGCCAATGCCTGGCAAGCGTGGTTGATCGCGGCGCGCCGTTGGCTGCTGCTCGGGCGGCTCGACGAGGCCGCGGCCGCGCTGGCCAGGCTCGACGCGCAGCCGCTGCCGCCGTCGCTGACGGCGATGGCCGAGCTGACCTCGGCCGAGCTGTCCCTGCGTTCGCTGCACACCGAGGTCGCGCGCGCGGCGCTCGATCGCGCCCAGACGGCGGCCATTCGCGCCGGCGTGCCGGCCTTGCTGGCCGAGGTGACCGAGGCGAGGCGGGCACTGGATCGTCCCGCCGCGCGTCGGCTTGGCGTCGACGGCGAGCAAGCGCTGCGCCTCGACGAAGTCGCGGCGCTGTTGCAGTCGAACACGCTGGTGGTCGACGCCTGCCGCCGCGGCATCCGCGCCGGCGGCGCGTGGCAAGCGCTGACGCGGCGGCCGGTGTTGTTCGGCTTGGCGCTGGCGCTCGCCGAAGCCTGGCCGGGGGACGTCGAGCGAGAAGTGTTGATCGAACGCGTATTCCATACCCGCCGTCCCGACGAGACTCACCGCGCGCGGCTGCGGGTCGAGATCGGCCGGCTGCGTTCGCTGGTTCGCGGTTTTGCGCAGATCGAGGCGAGCGCGCGCGGCTTCGTGCTCAAGCCGCTGGAGAAACGCGACGTGGCGGTGCTGGCGCCGCCGATCGACGGCGAGCAGGCTTCGCTGCTGGCGCTGCTCTCGGACGGCGCGGCCTGGTCGACTTCGGCTTTGTCGCTGGCGTTGGCGGCGAGCCAACGCACGGTCCAGCGCGCGCTCGCCGAGCTAGAAGCCGACGGGCGGGTGCGCTCGATCGGCCGCGCGCGGGCGCAGCGCTGGCTGGCGCCGCCGCTGGCCGGATTCACGACGATCTTGTTACTCCCCGCTGCGTTGCCGATTGAATAGAGTCGTTTCACGGCGCCGATCCGGGTTGCGCCAAGAGGAGTCAGGCATGAACAGCAAGACCCACCCAGACCATTCCAAGATCGCCACGCATACCGCCGAGATCGTGCGCGAATACGGCCCGTTCGGCGGTTCCGACCGCGTCGGCGGCGTGACCCACGACGGCCGCCGGGTGTGGGCGGCCACCGGGCGCAAACTGGTCGCATTCGACCCCGCGAGCGGCGAGCCGATGGATTCGCTCGACCTCGCCTGCGATGCCGGCACCGCCTTCGACGGCACCTATCTGTACCAGATCGCCGAAGCGCGCATCGACAAGATCGAGCCCGCCACCGGCAAGGTCGTCGCTTCGATTCCGGCGCCGGGCAACGGCGGCGATTCCGGGCTCACCTGGGCCGAAGGCAGCCTGTGGGTGGGGCAGTACCGCGATCGCAAGATCCACCAGGTCGATCCGCAAACCGGCGCGGTGATCCGCTCGATCGAGTCCAATCGTTTCGTCACCGGCGTGACCTGGGTCGACGGCGAGCTGTGGCACGCCACCTGGGAAGGCGACGACAGCGAACTCCGCCGCATCGATCCCGCCGACGGCACGGTGCTGGAGCGCCTGGAAATGCCGCCGGGCATCAACGTCAGCGGGCTCGAATCCGATGGCGCCGACCTGTTCTATTGCGGCGGCGGGGGCAGCGGAAAAGTCCGCGCGGTGCGCCGTCCGAGACGCGCCGCGGCCTGATCGCAGGCCAAGGCCGCCGTCGCTAGCGGCGGCGGATCGCGGCGGCATCGTTCGCTCGGTCGGTCTTGATTGGCCGACCGCGGCCGAGCCGATGGTATTGCGGCCTCGCGCCGCGAACTCGGCGCTGCGAACGCAACGAACGAACCAACAAAACGAACTCTACGAGCAGGGCGGACGCGCGCCGCTGTCGGCGGACGCTTTCGCCTCGGCCACCGAGTACTGAATGCACCCATCGCCTTGAGGCGAGCGGTGCCTCGACCGAAACCAATGGCCCTTCGAGCCTGGGAGCACAGCATGAATACCCTCACTGCCGAACTGAACGCCCTGCATCATCCCGTCGTGTCCAGGGACCGCTGGATAGCCGAGCGCCTGAAATTGCTGGCGCGCGAAAAGGAGCTGACCCGCCTCGGCGACGAGATCGCCAGCGCACGCCGCGCATTGCCCTGGGTACGCATCGACAAGGACTATGTGTTCGATACCCTGCAAGGCCCGCGCCGACTGGCCGAACTGTTCGACGGCCGCCGCCAATTGCTGGTACAGCACTTCATGTTCGCACCCGGTTGGGAGCAGGGTTGCAAGAGCTGTTCCTACATGGCCGATCACAACGACGGCGCCAACCCGCACTTGGCGCAACGCGATGTCACCCTGCTGGTGGTGTCGCGCGCGCCGCTGGCCGATATCGAACGTTTCCGCCAACGCATGGGCTGGCGTTTCAACTGGGTGTCGTCGCATGGCAGCGACTTCAACCGCGATTTCGGCGTCGGTTTCTCCGCCGACGAAATCGCCCGCGGCGAAGTGCCCTACAACTACACCGTGCAGCCGTTCCCGCACGTGGAAGCGCCCGGCATCAGCGTGTTCTACCAGGACGAGGCGGGCGCGGTCTTCCACACTTATTCGCGATTCGGGCGCGGCGTGGAAGTGATGATGGGCGCGTATCCGCTGATCGATCTCACGCCCAAGGGCCGCAACGAAGACGCGTTGAGCTACCCGATGGAATGGGTGCGGCATCACGACCGCTACGAGCCGGCGACGATGCCGGCGACCGGCTCGTGCTGCCAGAGCCACGACTGAGCCCGGTCCGACCGAACCCGGTTCGGCTGGTCAGGTCCGCTCCGCTTCGAGGAAAGCCCCATGACGAGTCTATGGCCGTGGTTCGCGGTGGCCGGTCTCGGCGCCCTGCACGGGCTGAGCCCGGCGACCGGCTGGATGTTCGCCGCCGCTTGCGGGGTGCGCGACCGGACCCAGGTCTGGCGTACGCTGCTGCCGATCGCGATCGGACACGTCCTGTCGATCGCGATCGTGGCCTATGCATTCGCGCAAGGCCTGCAGATGGCGCGTGCGCAAGTGCAGGGCGTCGCCGGCGCCTTGCTGATGGGCGTGGCCGCTTACCGGTGCTTGCGTGGCGCCAGGCCGTCCGCAATGCAGCGCGCGGACACCGGCCGCGCCGGCATCACGCTGTGGTCGTTCCTGATGGCGAGCGCGCACGGCAGCGGCTTGATGCTGGTGCCGGCCTTGGTGCCGATGTGCCTGTCCGGCAGCCCGGCGCGTGAGATCACCGCGTCGGGCTCGTTGCTCCTGGCATTCGCCGCCGTCGCCGTGCACATGGCGGCGACCTTGGCCACTACCGGGGTAATCGCCGCGGCCGTATCGCGCGGCATCGCCGCGCAGGTCCATCGCTTGAGCGGCGCCGCGGCGAGGAGGGTATGGACCGCCGTGTTGGCCCTTACCGGCTTGGTGTTGATGGCATTGCGCTGATGCGCGCACCGCGCGCGTCGCCTCTGATGTAGCGGCCGTTGCGCCGCATCGATTTCACAGCGCGACGGAGCCGGCGTTCTACCAAGCGAGCCCGTGCCGTCGTACGACTCCGTATTCCAGTCCTTGCGAGGGCACGGTGCGATGGCGGCCGCTTCGGACCGCCGCGTACCGCCCAAAGCGATGCGTCCTGTGCGGCATCCGGTTTCGATCCCGATTCCACGACCCGACAGGTAGCCATCATGAGCAGAATCGTCTATACCGGCGCGCCGAACAATCCGCGCTGGAGCACCAACCAGCCGATCTTCCTGGGCGCGCAGTACCAGGCCGGGCCGGTCGCGGTCCGGCAGATCGCCAATTTCGGCGCATCGGCCGTGGCCGCCATCCTCGGCCCCGACCTGATCATGCCGGGGCAGCAGGGCAACAACGTACCGAACGCGGTCGGTGCGCCCTGGGATCAGTTGCTGGTCGGCGGGCCGGCGTTGACCTTCACCCAGGACAATACCAACACCTGGATCCGCGGCCACATGGTCAACGGCCGTTGGGGCGGCCCCGGCAACGCCTGGCAGAACCTGGTGCCGCTCACCACCGGAGCGAACGCCAACCACGCTACGGTCGAGGCCTACATGGAAGCTTTCCTGGCCGCCAGCTACGCGTACGAAACCAGCGGCAACGGTCAGCACGATGCCTGGTACGGCCTGTACTACTGCGTGCAGAGTTCGGCGAATCCGTTCTCGGACGCCGCCACGACCAACAACCAGAACCTGTACTCGTACGCGCCTGAGTTCATCCGCATCCTCTGGCGTGCGGTGAGGATCCTGAAGCCGGTCAATGTATCGACGGCGACTGCCGCGGCGAACATCGGTACCTATCCGATGAACGCGGTCGCGGCGTTTCCCCCGGGCTTCGTGGTGCCGCCGTTGCCGAATGCGATGAACGGCACGGCGACGCTGCCGCCCGGTAACGCCGCCGGCGGCGCGGTGCTCGGCGCGCTCCCGGGCAATTTCCCCGCCGCGCAGGCGAACGGATTCGATGGCGGCATCGAAGTCCACCAGAACTGAGTCCATCGGCGTGCGAAGGCGGCGATCGCTGCGTGCGCGGGCGATCCCGCAAACGTGAAACACAGCCGGTCAGGACGGCGCATGCGATGCGATGCCATGCGCTGCACCGCGGGCAAGTTTCCGTTCGCGCAAGCGAAGGTCTGCGATGGCGGGATAGGAGCCGCCAAGCCTGCTCTGCCGAGATTGGTCTGCCGAGATTGATCTGCCGGGACGATCAGCCGAGACCGTCGCCGCGGCGGAGCGGGCGCGGACGATCGACTCGGAGATGCCGCAGGTGGCAGCGAAACCCGAACGGCGCCGTGACCCGCGAACGTCGGCAACGCGGAGCGCGGAACCGGTAGCGCCGCGCAGGCCGCCTGCGATCGACGCCGGCGGCCCAGGCGCGGCGGCCCGTACCCGGTCCGCTCACTTCTTCTTTTTCTTCTTCGCCTTCGTCTTGCCCTTGGCGGCCTTGGCCTTCTTCTGCGCCGCCTGCTTGGCGCGCACGCTTTCGATCTCGGCCGGCAGCTCGCGCTGCAGCAGGGCGAGAAACTCGGTCACCGGCGGACTGTCGATCGGCTTGCCGTCGAGCGTCGTCGCAGTGACCCGGGTGGTGGTGCGCTTGATCGTGTCCGACAACAGCACCGACTTGGTCAGCGCCATGAACGCGACCCCGCGATAGCGCAGGCTGTACAGATCCATCATCTGCGCCCGGCCGTCGTATTCGACGCCCTGCGTGCGGACCGCGATCTGGCCGAGCGCGTTCCAGGTATCGAGCTTGTCGGCCTCGATCAGGAACTCGCCGGGCGTGACGCTCGGCGGCAACGGCGCTTCGATCGGCAGGGTCTTCTCCGGCGCGCGTTGCTCGGGGCCCGTGCGGCAGCCGGCCAGCAGCAACGCGAGCAGGCACAGGCAGGCGAATTTTCTCGACATGGCGTGGTACCCATGGAAGCAGGGATCCTGTTTACGCCTTTCTGTGTGAATGCGAAGACATTCGTTGGCAGGCCGGGCAGGGGCGATGCGAGCCTAATCGATCGGCGGCCGCGGTGCCGCAGGGCGTATGGGCGATGGCGATCTCGACGGCTGTGTGGCGCCTCGCCGGCGCACGACCGGCTGTTATGATCCGCGCGGGGATGCGGGCGTTTGCAACGAGGATGCACGGGCGTGAGCCCGGCCTGCAGCATGGCCGCCCCGGGCCGGGATTCCTCCAACGAGAGACGGTATGAGCAGGGATGTTCTGTTTTGTTTGATCTGGTTCGTTGCCGCCACGGTGTCCCCGTGCGCGTTGGCGCAGGACCTTACCGATGCCGAGGGCCCCGAGGCGGCCGCTGCCGCCGCTGCCGCCGCCGAGTCGGCGCGGAACGCCGCGATCGCCGCGGCCGAAGCGGCCGTCGCCGCGTCTTACCCGAGCGTGCCCAAGTTGGACATCCGTTGGGATTGCGGCGAGTGCGAGCACAACGACAAGGTGCCGCCGTTGATCGAGCAGGCCTACGCCGCGCAGGCGGCCGGACATTCGATGAGCGTGTCGAAGACCGACGTGGCCGAGGTCGCGATCGTCGACATCCGTCAGCGTCCGCCCGGCGTGCGGGTGATGTTCGGCGTGATGGCCGGACGCGACCGGCTCGGGCTGCGGGTGCGGCACGACGGCGAGGAGTTCGAGGTCTCCGATACGTCGGCCAACATCGTCATGGGCCTCAATCACCTCTCGGCTTCGGTCGGCGAGAGCGTGTTCAAGAAACTGGCGAAGATCGCGGACGAGTAAGTCGCGGGCGCGGACACCGGTCGCCGAGTTTAGATCCCGATTCCCGAGTCCCCGAGTCCCCGAGTCCCCGAGTCCCGAGTCCCCGAGCCGACTCTTGTGCGAAGGGCTCCCTGGGGAGCCCTTCCATTCCGGCAGCATCCGGTAGTTGGGCGTTCCCGCAGCGGGCGCGCTCAGAAATTTCGCGACAGGCCCATGAATACGCTGCCGACGCCCTCGGTGCCGTCCTCGACCAGCGGGCTGTCCTGGATTTCGTCGGGCAGCACCTGATAGCTCAGGTTGGCGATGAATCGCCATTTCGTCGCGAAGGGCTTGGCGATCATGAGGCCGGCGTGCGGAATCGCGACGCTGCCGGGGCGGTAGCTGACCACGCCGCGGGCGATTTCTTCGTCGAGCGTGCCGTAGTAGTAATTGGCCAGGTCCTTGGACCAGACCGAGACGCCCACGCTGGGCGTGAACAGCATGCCGCCGGCCTGGAAGGGGTAGTTGTAGCTGACGTCGGCTTCGTAGCCGCCGCTCTTGTCGGCGATGTCGGCCTTCAGCGCCAGGGTGACTTCGCCCGCCGTGCCGCGCCAACTGGCCGCAAGGCCCGCATCGATGCTGTCGTCGCGGTCTTCGAGCAGGTCGCGGTCGATGCCGCGCTGCGCCAATGCCGCGGCGCCGAAGTCGTCGGCGTCCATCGCGTCGAGGCGGCCGGCGATGAAGCCGTCGAGGACGAAGCCGTCGCGCTTGAGCAAGTGGTAGCCGGCGTCGAGGCCGCGCCAGTAGAAACGTTCGCCTTCATAGCCGGCGAACGGGACCACCCGGCTGTGATTGCCTTCGCCGGCATAGATCTCGGTGCGGGCGCCGGCGGCGATGCCGACGCTCCAGCGCGAAGGCGGCACGTCGGCGCGTTCTTCGCCGTCTAGCGGGGATACCTGGGCGTACAGTCCGAACGGAAGCAGCAGCACGAGCGACGAAGCGATCCGGGCGATGCGCATGCGAGAAATCCTGGAGAGGAGTGGGGGGAGGCGCGGCGCGACAGGCCGAGCGCCGAGACCGTAGCGGCCCAGGGTTAAGACTTGTTTAAGCGCACCGCCTGGATACGCCGCAGTGTGGTCCGTGGGCGCGCAAACATTGCTCGGCGCGTACGCGATGCGGCTTCGCTGACGCATTGCTGCGCATGCCCTCGACGGCGCGTCGGGCACGCGCCAGGTGGCTCTGCGCTCGGCAGCCGTCGGAAACTTCGCGGTCGCGGCGGACCGGATGCAGCCGGCCCGATCCGAGGACGCGTCAGGCCGGCGCATTCGCGCAAGCCCGGCGAAACCAGGCGCGGCTGTGGCCGTCCCGAGTGCCCGGCGGTCGCGTGGTCAGTGCCCGGTTTCGAAGACGCCGGCGCCGACCAGGTCGCGGACGATCGATTCGATCGCCTGCTGGCCCTTGACCGAGTTGCCGGCGGCGTCGAGCGGCGGGGCGAAGGTGGCGATGGCGAACTTGCCCGGAGCGACCGCGACGATGCCGCCGCCGACGCCGGACTTGGCCGGCAGGCCGACGTTCCAGGTCCACGCGCCACTGGTTTCGTACAGGCCGGTGGTGGCCATGACCGCGAGCGTGCGCTCGGCGGTGTCGGCGCCGACGATGCGCTTGCCGGTGACTGGGTTGCGGCCGCCGCTGGCGAGGGTCGCGCCCATCACCGCGAGGTCCCGGGCGGTGACGTTGATCGAGCACTGGCGGGTGTAGAGGTCGAGCGCGACTTCCGGGTCGCCGTCGAGCGTGCCGTAGCCCTTGAGCAGGCGCGCGATCGCGCGATTGTGTTCGTTGCTGCTGGCTTCGGATTGATAGACGACGTCGTTGAGGCTGAGCTGGCGGCCGGCGTAGTCGTTCATCAGTTGCGAGATTGTCGCCCAGCGCCCCGCCGGTTCAGCCGGTTCGATCCAACTGTCGACGGCGATCGCCCCGGCGTTGACCAGCGGGTTCATTGCCGGCTTGGTCTGGGCGTGGGTTTCCAGAGCCAGGATGGAATTGAACGGCATGCCGGTCTGGTTGACGCCGATCTTGTCTTCGAGCCACTGCTCGCCTTTCTTCTCGATCACCCACGAGGCAGCGAAGGGCTTGGACACCGATTCGATCGCGAACTCGACGCCGGCGTCGCCGATCGTATAGACCTTGCCTTCCACCGTGACCACGGCGATGCCGAACAGGCCCGAAGGCACCTCGGCCAGGGCCGGAATGTAGTCGGCGTTCTTGCCCGCGGTGTTGTCCTTGGCCGCCGCATAGGCCTTGTCGACCGCGGCCTTGATCCGCGCCTGCGAGGGGATATCGCTCGCCGCCTGCGCCGACCACGGCACGGTCAGCAGGGCCAGCGCGCAGACGAGCGCGGTGCGGGTGCGGCGGGCGCGCGTGGCGGGACGGACGTAAGCGGTCATGCGGCTTCCTAGGGTTGAACGGGGGCATGCGGCAACCCGGCGCCGGCGGCTCGGTCGGTGCCTGGGCGGTGCGGAACGATGCGCCTCGAGCGGGCGGGGACGAACCAGGCCGCGCGGGTCCGGCACAGGGTAGTCGAAGCGGGCGGCGTTGGTGCGGCCGCCGATGAGGTCTCAGCGCGGCCGCGCTGGGCCGATCGCGGCGGCGCGCTCGCCCCGCCTCGTCGGGTCGGAGCGTTGTCGGCAGGTCGGCTCCCGTCTACGCGATCGCCGCCGCCGCGCGGCCCTGCTCCGGCGTCGACAGCATTTCCTTCTCGTAGCGCTGCCTCAGCCGATACAGGGGTTCGGCGATGTCGACGATTCGCGCATCGGTGTAGTGCGACGGCAGCAGCGGAATCGGGGTCGGAAAACGGGCGTCGGTGACCAGCAGGTGTCACCCATCGATACCGTCGACTATCGCAGGGTAGGACCGACGCGAGTCGCGACCGCGGGACGGATAGAAGCGCAACGCCGACGCCGCTCATCGAAGCGGCGTGCTTTCGCGAGAGTAGGAGCGATGCAAGTCGCGACCGCGCCGTCCGCTGTTGCGGTGTCTTTTACCGCAGAGCTGTAGAGCGACATCTAAAGCTTCCGTCCGCTGGCGCGGCCGGGTTACTTTCTTTCGCTGGCCCAAAAGAAACTAGCCAAAGAAAAGGCCTTCCTTGCAAGGGCACCAGCCCGCGCGATCGGTGCCGACGCAGGGATGCTCCAGACAGGCCCTCCATGGCCTGCTTGCGCACCGCCCGCATCCGTGCGGGCCGCCCTCCGGGTCTCGACCGGCAAAGCGACAAAGCAAAATCGACGGCGACGGCAACGCTGGGCACCCGGCATGCTCTTGGGTAGGAGCGGCGCAAGCCGCGCCCGCGAACTGCGGCGTGCCGCGCAGGCGATGCCGGGGAGATGAATGCGACCAGCGATGCGTACTTCCGCTCCTGGCCATCGCCCTCCACGAACACACCCGATACAAATCTAGGTCGAGAGTCATGCCCGTGCCGGGCGATCCGGCATGGGATGATGCCGCCACGCGACACGACGCATGCTGGACTGCCCATCTGCGTCGCGGCTTCGACCATGGCGCCCGCATCGGCAGGCCACCGCCTGCGCGAGCGCCACCGCCCCGGCTTTCGACAGGATTCCCCGCGATGTTGCGACCGCTCGCCCTTTGCCTTGCGCTGTCTTCCCTGCTCGCGTTGCCGGCGACCGCGCGCGCCGCGGACGCGAGCCTGGTCGATTCCTTCGACCTCACGGTGCCGCAGGCGCCGACGCCGGTGACGCAGGACGGCCGGCAGCGGCTGTATTACGAACTGCACCTGACCAGTTTCAACGAGGCCGAACTGGCGGTGGACGAACTGCGGGTGATCGACGACGCCAGCGGCGCGCTGATCCAGCGTTTCGGCGGCAAGGACCTGGCCGCCCGCTCCCGCGTCATCGGCCGGCCCGGCGCCAGCCTCGCCGCGTTGCGGCCGGGCGAGCGCGGCGTGGTCTATCTCGAACTCGACGTCGGCACTCGCGCGCCGCGCAAGCTGCGGCATGCGCTGGGGTTCCGCAGGCTCGCGGCGGAGGCGGCGAATTCGGTCGAAGGCGCGCGCGTCGAGGTCGGGCAGCCGGCCCCGCTATTGCTCGGTCCGCCCCTGCGCGGCGGCCCCTGGGTCGCGATCCATTCGCCGGACTGGCCGCGCGGCCATCGCCGCGTGTTCTACACCATGGACGGACGCGCGCGGCTGCCGGGCCGGCACGCGATCGATTGGGTGAAGGTCGACCCGTCCGGAAAAACCGTCGACGGCGATCCGGAACTGGTGGCGAGCAGCCTGGGCTACGGCGCCGAGGTGCTCGCGGTCGCCGACGCGCGGGTCGCGGCGGTGCGCGACGATGCGGTCGAGACCGCGCGCGTGGCCGACAACCCCAAGCACGATTTCGACGAGGCGCCCGGCAACTACGTCGTGCTGGCGCTCGCCGACGGCCGCTACGTCGCCTACGAACACTTGCAGCCGGGCAGCCTCAAGGTGCGCGTGGGCGACCCGGTGCGCCGCGGCCAGACCATCGCCGCGCTCGGTTTCACCGGCGACTCGACCGGCCCGCACCTGCATTTCCACGTCGCCGACGGCACCACGCCCTTGTCGTCGGAAGGCCTGCCCTACGGCCTGACCGGCTTTCGCCTGCTCGGGCGTTACGAAAGCCTCGACCGGCTCGGCAAGGCGCCCTGGCAGCCGCTCGCCGAAGGCGTCGCCGCCGAGCGCAAGGGCGAGCAGCCGGGCTCGAACACGGTGCTCGAATTCCCGCGTTGAAGCCTGTTCGCCCGTCGCGGGCGGTATCCTGACCGGCCTCGATCGGCGCCGGGCATCCCAAAGTCGGCGCGTCGATCGTTCCCAGGCGGGACCGCGTCCAGGCAGGCATGTCCGAATTCACCGTAGCGCCGCTGTTGCAGACGCCGACCGTCGCGGTCTGGGACCTGTGCTGTCCCGGCAGCGGCGAGCATGCGCATGCCGAAGCCTGCGCGGGCGCGACTCACCTGGTGTTTCCCTACCGCGGCCTGTACGTACGCCAGGTCGGCGAGGATGCCGCGGTGGCCGAGGCTGGGCAGGTGTTGTTCTTCAACGCCGGCGAAGCCGGGCGCATCGCCCATCCGGTGCCCGGCGGCGACGCCAGCCTGGCGGTGTGGGTCGAGGAGGACATGCTGCGCGAACTCGCGCCCCCGGCCTTGTTGCGCGAAGGCGCCGCGCTGGCGTTCCGGCGACCGCGCCTGCGCATCGACCCGCGCGCGCAGGCGCTGGTGGCGCTGCTGCGCCACAGCCTGCGCGAGGACATCGCCGAGCCGCTGGAGGCCGAAAGCCTGGCCCTGACCCTAGTCCAGCGCTCGCTCGGGCCGCGCACCTCGCACGCGGCCGGCGCCAGCCTCGGGCGGCAGCGCCTGATCGACCGCACCAAGCTGGTTCTCGCCAGCGATCTGTCGCGGCGCTGGGCGCTGGACGAGATCGCCGCCGAGGTCGGGGTGTCGCCGGTGTATCTGACCCAGGTGTTCAAGCAGGTCGAAGGCCTGCCGCTGTACCGCTATCAGCTGCGCCTGCGGCTGGCGCGCGCGCTGGACCTGCTGGCGCAGTACGACGATCTGACCCAGCTCAGCCTGGAACTGGGATTCTCCAGTCATAGCCATTTCAGCGCGGCCTTCCAGCAGGCCTACGGCCGCAGCCCGACCGAATTCCGCCAGTCGGCCCTGCAGCGCTGAGGGCTCGGCGAGCGGGCGGCGGCAACTCGCTAAAGATTCTGACAGCGCCCCTGCGACGTCGATGGCCTACTGACATCGCCCGGCGTTCGGGCGATTCGGAGAAGCTGTCATGACGGAAAAAACCTGCGCGGCCTGCGACTGCCCGCTCGACGAGAACACCTACCAGGTCAAGATCGGCGGCAAGGCGGTGGAAGTCTGCTGCGACGATTGCGCACGCAAGCTCAAGGAGGCCTACGGTTCCGCCGCTGCGCCGGGTCAGGGCTGAACATGGACGGCGATCTTTCCTTCCCCACCCAGGCCAGCGTGCAGACACCGTCGGGCCGCATCGCCTACCGCGAGCAAGGCAGCGGTCCGGTCGCGCTGTTCGTCCATGGCGTATTGCTCAACGGGCATCTGTGGCGGCACCAGCTCGCGCATCTGTCCGCCCTGCGCCGTTGCATCGCGGTCGACCTGCTGGCGCACGGCGACACCGAGATCGCGCCCGACCAGGACGTGTCGGTCACCGCCAACGCGCGAATGCTCGCCGAATTCCTCGACGCCCTCGGCATCGACCAGGTCGACCTGGTCGGCAACGACAGCGGCGGCGGCATCGCCCAGATCTTCGCCGCCCTGCATCCGCAGCGCGTGCGCAGTTTCGCCCTGACCAACTGCGATACGCACGACAACTGGCCGCCGGAAGCGTTCAAGCCGTTCCTGGCGATGGCGGCCGGCGGCGGACTCGGCGATGCGCTCAAGGCCATGCTTGCCGACAAGAGCGTCTACCGTTCGCCGCAGGCATTGGGCCTGGCCTATGAAGAC
This sequence comes from Lysobacter sp. 1R34A, assembly GCF_051217035.1. Classification (NCBI taxonomy): domain Bacteria; kingdom Pseudomonadati; phylum Pseudomonadota; class Gammaproteobacteria; order Lysobacterales; family Lysobacteraceae; genus Lysobacter; species Lysobacter sp. 1R34A. The sequence continues at coordinate 23,337 of NZ_JBPKJP010000009.1, read as the reverse complement.
CCGCAGTCGCTGTCGGACGAGAGCATCGAGACCTATCTGCGGCCCTTGCTGCGCAGCGAGCAGCGCACCCGCGATCTGCAGCGTTTCCTGGCCGCGTTCGATAACGCGCACACGCTCGCCATCGAGCGCGAGCTCAGGCGTCTGCAGGCGCCGACCCTGATCGCCTGGGGCACCGACGACGTGTTCTTCCCGACCCGTTGGTCGCAATGGCTGGCCGATGCGATACCCGGCACCCGCAAGCGCGTGGAGTTCGAAGGCGCGCGGATCTTCTTCCCGGAAGAGCGTTGGGCCGAGTTCAACGACGAACTGCGCGCGCATTGGCAGGCCAGCGCCTGAGGATGCGCGATTCCGCGTCGCCTGCCGTCGCGCTGGGTGGCGCGGCGGCAGGCAGAGCTCTATCCGGGTGAAGGGTTTATCGCGGTTCGACCGGGCCGAGCAGCAGCCGCGCGACCGAGGCATGGATCGCATCGCGCCCGGCGCCGTCGAGGGTCGAGCCGGTCAGATAACAGGTGAGCAGAATCGGCGCGCGCTCCGGCAGCCAGACGATCGCCAGGTCGTTGCTGGTGGTGTCGGCGGTGCCGGTCTTGTCGCCGACCCGCGCGCCCTTCGGTACGCCGGCCCGCAGGCGCTTGTCGCCGGTACGGTTGGCGACCAGCCAGGCGGTGAGCTGGCGCTGCGAAGCCGGCTTGAGCCCGTCGTGCAGCAACAGTTTGCGCATCGTCGCGACCATCGCCAACGGCGAGGTGGTGTCGCGCGGATCGCCGGGGATGGCGCTATTGAGTTCCGGCTCCTTTCGGTCCAGGCGCGTGGTCGGGTCGCCGATGCCGCGCAGGAAGGCAGTCAGGCCGGCGGGGCCGCCGACCAGCGGCAGCAACAGATTCGCCGCGGTGTTGTCGCTCAGCGTCATCGTCGCCTCGCACAACTGGGCGACGCTGGCGCTGGAACCGGCCAACGGCGCGGTCATCGGCGAATAGGCGATCAGGTCGCTCTTGGCGATGGCTATCTTCTTTTGCAGATCCAACTTGCCGCGTTCGACCTCGCGCAGCACCGCCGCGGCGAGCAGAAACTTGAAGGTGCTGCACATCGGGAAGCGCTCGCGGCCGCGCCAGTCGAACTGCCGGCCGCTGCCGGTGTCGAGCATGGCGACGCCGAGGCGGCCGCCGCTGTTCTTTTCCAATGCGCGCAATTGCGCGCTCCAGTGGCTGGTGGACGCGGCAACCGCGGTCGCGGCGAATGCGTTCAGATGAGGGCCGAGGCCGGCGGTCAGCAGCAAGCCGCTGGCGCAGTGCAGGAAGTCGCGTCGATGCATGGGGGTCTCCTGTGGGTCACCGATTATTGAAAGCGCGGGGCCTGCCGACAAACGAAGTTTTCTAAGGGCTGCTACAAGATTTTCTTGCGGCGCCGTGGCGCCGTGGTGAGCGTGTGGATATGCGGCCGATTCATATCGCGCGGCGAGACCGGGCTGGGTGGCTGCGGCTAGCGCCGGTCCTGACCCGGCGAGGGACCGGCGTGGCGCGTCGCCCCGTTCATGCAACCGGCCGCGCATCGGTCGTATCTACAACCGCTGGCACCGGAACCCGTTCGCATGAGCCCCTACGCCCAACCCATCCTCATTACCTCCCTGGCCACCACGATCGCCGCTCCGATCCTGCTGGGACTGATCGGCCTGTGGCGCAGCCGCACCGCCTCGAGCGAGCCAGCAAGTCCGGCCGGTCCCTGGCGCTGGCAGCGCACGCTGCACTCCGGCCTGTTGTACGCGCTGTGCTTCAGCCTGATCTTCTTCATCCAGGAACTGTTCCTGGTGGTGCCCAAGGCATTGACGCCCGGGTTGCGCGCGACGCTGTACCACAACAATCACAACTGGACCGGCGACAATCCCCTGGCGCATCTGTTTCAGGGCACCGGCGCCTTGGCGATCGCGCTGACCGCGCTGGGCTTCGTCGTCTGGCTCAGGTCGCGCCCGCCGCGTACGGCCACCTGGCGTTTGTTCGCGATCTGGATGGCCTTCCACGGTTTCTTTCAGTCGCTGCCGCAGATCGTGGTCGGCGCGGTACTGCCGCAGAACGACGTCGGCATGGCCTTCGGCTATCTGCAGCTGACCGACGCCAGCAAATTCGTCGCCGGCCTGATCGCACTGGTGGTCATCGCCGCCATCGCGATCCGCTTCGTCGCGCCCCTGCTGGCCCTGGCGCAGGACCCGGCCGAAATCGCCACCCCCGGGCGGCGCAGCGGCTTCATCTTCCGCATCGCCACTTTGCCGGCGTTGCTCGCCTTGCCGTTGATCATCGCGATGCGCGTGCCCGGCAGCGTCGATCAGGTCGCGATCGTGCCGGTTGCCGAGTTCGTGATCGGTTTGTTCTGGATCCAGGCCAGCGCCTGGTGCGCGAGCTACCGCCTGCACGAGACCGTGACGGCGCCGCGTTCGTCGTGGGGGCCGCTGATCGCGGTAGCGGCGTTGCTGTTGATCTTCCAGACGGTGCTGCGGCCGGGCATCGCGTTCTTCTGAATGCCGCGGCCGCGCTCGCTGGTTGGGCACGCAACGGGGGGCTTTGCCGGTTAGTGCCTGCAATGTCGGCTTCGCCGGTTAGCGCTTGCAGCGGCCGGCTTTGCCCGGCCTAGCCTCCGCAGGCCTCGGCCGGCGTCGCCGATGCGCCGGCCGTGCGCAGCGGTGCGAACAGGAAGAAACTCAGCACGGCGAGCACGCACACGCCGAGGCCGCCGTACCACAGCACCCAGCCGAAGCCGTGCACGAGGGCCTCGCGCGCCACCGTCTGTGCATCGCCCGACAGCGCCAGGCCACCGGGCAGCGCGCCGACATCGCCGGCCGCGACGCGTCCGGCCAGGCTGCGCAGCTGCGTTCCGGCGAGCCCCGAACCATAGGCCGAACGCAGATGCGCGGCGATGCCGGCGACCAGGATCGAACCCATCAGCGCGATGTTGATCGCCAGGGTGATCAGGCGTGCGCTCATGTCGATGCCCGAGGCCATGCCGGTGCGCGAGGCCGGCACCGAGGCGGTGGTGGTATTGCTGACCGGCGTATTGGTCAGGCCGAGACCGCAGCCGGCCAACAACGCGCCCGGCAGCATCGTCATCCAGCTCGCGCCGGCCACCGCGCTGCCGTAACGCATCGCGATGAAGCCCAGGCCGATCGCCAAAAGGCCCAGCGGAATGATCCAGGCCGGCCGATAACGCGCCGACCAGCGCTCGGCCAGCGGCGGCATCGCCAGGGTCGGCAGGGTGTAGGCGAGCAAAGCCAGACCGGCGGCGACCGCGTCGTATCCCAGCGCACTCTGGAAGTAGATCGGCAGATAGATCATCAACGGCCAGAAGCTGAAGTTCATTCCGATCGAGCCCATGATCGCGCCGGAAAACGCACGGATGCGGAACACGCCGAAATCGAACATCGGATGCGGGTGGCGCCTTTCCACCCACGCGAACGCGATCAGGCTCGCTGCGGCGAACGCGAGCACGCCCAGCAGGCTCGCATCGGCGTAGCCCGCTTCCGGCGCCTGGGTGATGTAGTAGGTGAGCGCCAACACGCCCAGCGACAGGGTCGACAGGCCGCCGAGGTCCAGCCGATGCGACTGCGCCTCGCGCGATTCCTGTGCGCCCGCGGCGACCAGCGACCAGGTCAGCAGCGCCAGCGGCGCGTGCACCAGGAACACCCAGTGCCAGTTCGACAGCGCGACGATCGCGCCGCCGATGATCGGGCCGAAGCCCAGGCCGAAGCCGAACACGATGCCGAACACCGCGAATGCGCGGCTGCGTTCGCGGCCTTCGCGAAACTGGTGCGAGAGAATCGCGAACTGGCTGGTCAGCATGGCGCCGCCGGCCAGTCCCTGCAGGAAGCGTCCGCCGATCAGCACCGGCATGCTCTGGGCGAGGCCGCACAGCAGCGAGGTCAGGCCGAACGCGATCACGCTGATCACGAACACCCGCCGGCGCCCATAACGGTCGGCCAGAGTGCCGGCGGCCATCAACACGGTGGTGCAGGCAAGCGTGTAGGCGTTCATCACCCACTGCATGTCGCGCAGGTCGCCGTACAACTGGCGTTCCAAGGTCGGCAGGATCACCGGCACGCTGGAGATTTCCAGGCCGAACATCAACGCGGCCAGGCTGATCGCGGCGAGGGCGAGACGGTTCTTGGCGGAGGGGGACAGATTCATGGCGGCAGACTCACGACGGCGACGCGCTCGAAGATGGAAAGGAGAGACGATCGGAAGCCAATCGCGGCGTCGAAACTTCGGCGCGAGCGGATCCGCCGCGATGCCGCGCAGGCGTCGCGTGATCGTCGATGGGTGCGCAGGTGCGACCGCGCCTGTTTCGCGGCGATCGCAGGCATCGGGTTCAGCGCCGGCGGTTTCCCGCGATCGCTAGGCCGGATGCGATGGCGACCATTCTGGTCAAGCCGGACTCATGATGGAAATGATTTAATTTTGTAGAATTCATTAAAGGCCGTCATCAATCGGCCGAGCCCCAAACGGCCATGGACTTCGATCCGACCCTGCTGCGCACCTTCGTCGCGGTCAACGATGCCGGCGGCTTCACCCGCGCGGCCGAACGCCTGCATCTGACCCAGTCCGCGGTCAGCCACCAGATCCGCCGCCTCGAAGAGCAAGTCGGCCGCGCGCTGCTCCATCGCACCACCCGGCGCTTGACCCTGACCGAAGACGGCGAAGACTTCCTGCGTCACGCCGAGCAGATCCTGCAATCGCTCGACGCCCTGTCGCGGCGCTTCCAGCCGTCGCCGATCACCGGCGCGGTGCGGTTCGGCGTGCCGGAAAACTTCATCGGCGACCGGCTGCCCAATCTGCTGTGCCAGTTCACCCGCGCTTTCCCGAACGTGCGCATGGACGTCAGCGTGAGCATGAGCATGGACCTGCGGCAGATGGTCGATGCCGACGAACTCGATCTCGCCGTGGTCATCGCCTTGCCCGGCGAGAATGCGGACACGGTGCTGCGGCGCACCCGCTTCGTCTGGGTCGCGTCCGACAGCTTCGACATCGCCGCCGGCCGCTCGCTGCCGTTCGCGTTCTTCCCTTCGCCCTGCATCAATCGCCTGGTCGGCGTGTCCGCGCTCGACGGCACCGAGGTCGAGTGGCACGTCATGTTCACCTCGCCGAGCCAGCAAGGCTTGAACGCTGCGATCTCGGCCGGCCTGGGAATCACCGTGATGGTGGAGGACGACGTCCTGCCCGGCATGCGCATCGTCGACGGCGAATACGGCCTGCCGCCGCTGCCGCCGGCGGACTTCGTGCTGCTGCGCCGCCCCGGCGCCTGCACCCCCGCAGTGGCCGAGTTCGGGAAACTGGTGCTGGCCCTGCCGTAGGCGAGGGCGTGACCGCACGAACCCGGCGTAGCCGCGACCGCGCCCTCGCACTTGCGTTGCAACCGTCCCCTCGCACGGTGGTCACCGCCCCTCGGGCGGCGCCCCGGTCGGTCCGGGACGCGCCGGCAAGATGCCGTATGGCCGATGGACCCGCCCCGGGGGGATGGCTAGTATCGGGCGACCTACCAAGGGGCCCCCTATGAAACTGCTGACCGCCACTCCCCTGGCCGTGCTTTGCGCGGCTGCCCTGTCCCTGCCGGCGATCGCCGCGAAGCCGGCCAAGCCGCCGAAAGCGCCGGCGTTCGACGCCAAGCGCCTGTCCGAGCAGGTCAAGACCTTGTCCTCGGACGAATTCGAAGGCCGCGGTCCGGCCACCGCCGGCGAAACCAAGACCATCGACTACGTGGTCGCCCAGATGAAGGCGGCCGGCATCCAGCCCGGCGGCGACGTGCAGGGCAACAAGCGTCTGTGGACCCAGGCCGTGCCGCTGCTGCGCTCGGACATCGAGGGCGCGCCGAAGCTGTCGGTCACGGTGAAGAAGAAGGCCCGCGTCCTGACCCAGGGCAACGAGATCGCCGTGCGCGCCGCGCTCGACGGCTCCAAGGCCGTGGCGATCAAGAATGCGCCGCTGGTGTTCGCCGGTTACGGCGTCACCGCGCCCGAGCGCAACTGGGACGATTTCAAGAATGTCGACCTCAAGGGCAAGATCGCGGTCGTGCTGATCAACGACCCGGACTTCGAGACCGGCGAGGGCGAGTTCGGCGGCAAGGCCATGACCTACTACGGCCGCTGGACCTACAAGTTCGAGGAAGCCGCGCGCCGCGGCGCGGTCGGCCTGCTGATCGTGCACGAGACCGCGCCGGCGTCCTACGGCTGGGCCACGGTCAAGAACTCCAACACCAACACCATGTTCGACGTGGTCCGCGACGAACCCGGCAGCGCCCACCCGACCATGGAAGGCTGGATCCAGCGCGACTTCGCCGTCGATCTGTTCAAGCGCGCCGGCCTCGACTTCGACAAGCTCAAGAAGCAGGCGCAGACCCGCGACTTCAAGCCGGTCGTGCTCAAGGGCGTGACCCTGTCGGCCAATTACGCGGTCAAGAGCGAAGTCATCACCTCGCAGAACATCGTCGGCCGCGTCGAGGGCAGCAAGAAGCCCGACGAGACCGTCATCTACAGCGCGCACTGGGATCACCTCGGCGTCGGCGCGCCCGACGCCAAGGGCGACACCATCTACAACGGCGCCGTCGACAACGCCACCGGCACCGCCGCGTTGATCGAGATGGGCCGCGCCTTCGCCAAGGGCAAGCGCCCGCAGCGTTCGGTGGTGTTCCTCGCGGTGACCGCCGAGGAAAAGGGCCTGCTCGGTTCGGAGTTCTACTCGTCCAAGCCGCTGTACCCGCTGGCCAAGACCGTCGCGGTGATCAACATGGACGCGCTCGACCCGAGCGGCCCGGCGCGCGACTTCACCACCTCCGGCAGCGCCAAGCAGGAACTGCTGGACGAGCTGATCGCCACCGGCCAACGCTGGAACCTCAGCTACGTCACCGATCCCAAGCCCGAGGCCGGCCACTTCTTCCGTTCCGATCATTTCCCCTTCGCCAAGCGCGGCGTCCCGGCGATCTCGTTCGGTTCGGGCGAAGACAAGATCGACGGCGGCGCCGCCGCCGGCAAAGCCGAAAGCGACGCCTACACCCGCGACCGTTACCACCAGCCCGCCGACCACTGGGAAGCCAGTTGGACTTTCGGCGGCATGGTCCGCGACCTGCAGGTCCTGTACACCCTCGGCAACGACCTCGCCAACTCCAGGCGCTGGCCGAACTGGAGCGAGGATTCCGAGTTCCGCGGCCAGCGCGACGAAACGGCGGATCAGCGTCCGGCGAAGTAACCCCCGGCGACAGTCTGCACTGCTCGCGCGGTGTCGATAAAGAAACGGCCGCGGTGGAGCTCAAGCTCCCCGCGGCCGTTTTATTTGAGGTGGGCGTTTCGCGCGATTACCGCAACTTTCGTGTGCTCTTGTGCGGGGCCTGATTTGCGGTGAGCATGGCGATGAAGGCCTGAGTCGATAGTGTGATATTCCGGGGCTGTCGGAGGATGCGAAAAATCCCGGCTGCGATAGGAATGGAGTGCGATGAGCGCGCTATGGAGGCGTGAATGAGCCGCCAAAAAGCAAGCTGGGTGTCCTGTTTGCCGGATTTTCGGCGCGACGCCCTGCGGCCGGTCAGCCTCGCCGTGTCGTTGCTTTCGATCGCGTGCAACGGAAATGCAGAGAGCGAGACTGGTAACAGAGCCGCGTCAAGGCGGTTCGAATCGATTGCGGTTGGCTCCGGCTCGGTTCCTGCGCTTCCTGAAAAGAAGGAAAGTCCCCCGGCTGATACTTCTAAATCCACGCCTGTACCCGCATGTCCGTCGCATGAATTCAAGGCTTTCCTTCAAGCCTACGCCAACAGCGGTGATCTGCAAGCGGCCTATACGTCTGAGTCTTCCAGACACAAGTATCCCTATTACTGGAGACACAACACGGAGCCGGGCGATCCGGCGCGCCCTAAGTGGGTGACGGACGCAGATCGGAGCGTGGGGCGGGTCAAGTATCGCTACGATCCGGAGACCAGAAAATTTATCTGGGTCGGGAAGAGGCTGAAAGCCGGGCAGACGTGGAAGAGTGCCCGGGAAGATGAGACGCCCGTGTCTTTTGCGCAACTTCTCGACTTCAAAATTCGCAGAGTCTCTGCGGACCGGTACGACGTCCACTCTGACAGGGGCGAGATCGACACTTACGAGCTGAAATCGGGCTGCTGGCAATTTACTCAATATCTGGAGTTCGATCGAATCATGTCTTGCCGTTGGCCAGATCAGTGCAGGGTATGTCGGGAGTGGGAAGGCGGGGATGACAAGGGAAATTTGTGCGGCGACATGTGGTGGTAGGGCGGCAAGGGCTGTTGATACTGTTTGATATCGCAGATAGATCAGTGCTACGCCATTGTTCATTGATCTTGCTGGAAGCTGGGTTGTGCAGGACGGGATCTTTGGTCCTGTCCACGAAGGAGTGACGGATGAGCAGACGAGTGCAAGTCAGGAGCCATAGCAATAGCCTGGAAGTACGCCAGCTAATGGAGAAGGCTCTGCGGATGCCGTTAGGCAAGAGAAGGCTGGCACGATCGCTGCTGCATCTGCACGCATTGGTGGCGCTTATCCCGCTGACTGCTTGCGGCGGCGAGAGCCCTGCAGGTCAAGAAGCGAGTCGGAGTGGCTCCAGTCCACCTAGACCGGTCCAAGTCACACCAGTCGCTTCCATCAAGTCTCAGAAGCCGCTTGCATGTCCGTCTAAGAACTTCAATGCGTTTTTGAAGGAATTCGCCAATCGGATCGAAGTGCAGCGTGCCTTTACCTTGCGTCCAATCAAGGTGAAGACCCCGTACTACTGGCGGCATAACACCGAGCCAGGCGATCCCCGCTATCCGAAATGGCTAACGGAGACGAGCAAGGCCGTAATGCCGGACATAAAGTATAGATATGACGCAGAGAAGAAAGTTTACGTCTGGGATGAGGTGAAACTCGCGGAGGGAACGACGTGGTCTAGCCGTGGTGCAGATGGCAAGGCGCGTCGTGTTTCTCCATTGCCTTACTTCAAGGTTCGGGAAGTATCCGGTGATCGTTATGAAGTGGATTACATACGAAGTGGGACTGACTCGTTTGTCATGCGTTCGGGCTGCTGGCATTTCGAAGGGCACTGGGAAAGAGAGGCCATTGTCGATTGCAAATGGCCGGACGAATGCCGTAAGAAGCGTGAGCAAGGGGGTTAGCTAACGGCTGAGGATTAAGGCCCTTCGGTTGGATTGCTGCATCGGAAGGAAGCGCGATGGAAGATCAACTCAGGACCGCTTATAAGGTCACACAGCTAGGCGCTCCCAGGGGAGCTAACAATCTCCAGGTTAATGAGGTCGTCGAAGACTTCGATGGGCTCGTGACCCATCATCCCAAGGATAATCGTAGTGCTCATCTGAGGGGTGGGCTGGTTGTCGGTGGGCAGCCTGGTCGAGTTCACGCCTTTATCGACAGCGAAATCCAGGAAGTGGAGTTCGCGCGAAACGGCAACGATTACTTCGGGCTGAAACCCCACCAAGTTTTACTCAAAAAGGATCTGATGTTGGAAGATCCCGGCTTCCCGACGGGCAGTCTGAAAGCGCGTCAGGTTCCTGTGCCTTCCCCAGTGTCAGGCTATGTCGGACGCGTGAGCCACAGCCAGGGGCTGGTGGATATCTACGACCGAGAAGGAGGCGACCTCATCGCTCGAATTAGGCATATGGAACCCTTGGCCGTTTCGGAGAGAGAGGCGGTCGTTTACGGGCAGCAGATCGGAACCCAGGGAAATGCTCAAACCGGTGGGATCCATCTCCATATCGAAATGGACACTCGCTATTACCGCCAGTTCGAGAATTACGTAGCCGATCTGGTCGACGGCCGCCTGCCGATCGAGCCCGAGGGACGGGTAGGGGTGCAGCCTCGCCCGATCGCCGACGACGGCACGCTCCGCCTGGGCGAATCCAGCCTGCGCATCCGCGACTTGCAGAAGCACCTCAACGATCAGGGCTATGTCGGGGCCGATGATCGGCCGTTGCTGGAGGACGGTGTATATCGGCTGACGATGCAGCGCGCGGTCTTGGACTTCCAGCGCGACCAATGTTTGCCGCAGACCGGCGATATCGACCCGGCGTTGCTGAAGCGAATGCCGGCCTTGCCGCCACCGCCGATGGACCAGGCGATCGAAGGCCTGCGGGGCCGTGGGTCGTCCGACTCCGTACCGTCGTCTTCGCCCATTCCGGCGGGCGGACCGTGTTCGCCGCCATCCGGCACCCAGATCGATGAGGCCGGGCAACGGCGGCGGCCGTTGGAGCCGTTCTTTTCCAGCGCGCCGGAGGCAGGTTCGCCCAGTCCGGCAGACGTTCCGCTGGTGCAGACGATCCGCGACAGGCTCCCGGTGGCGTTCGCGCAGCACGGTCCGGTGCCGCCGGCCCGGGACCTGGATCGCATCGCCGCTTGTCTCGCGGTCGAGTGCCGGCAACGCGGGATCGGCAAGCCGGACCACGTCGTGGTCGGGCATCCCGCGCCGGACGGTTCGGGCCGGCACGTGTTTGTAGTCGCGGGTGCGCTGAACGACCCGGCGCATCTGCGGGCGCAGGTGGCCGGGCAGCAAGCGGCGACGACGCCGGTGCAGGACTCGCTGTCGAAGCTCGACGCCCTGCAGGTCCAGCGCAGCGAGGGTCAAGGCCTGGCGCAGCAGCAGGCCGAACAGCAGCGCCCGCTGTCGATGAAGGTGTAGCGCCCACTGGCCGTTTCCCACGGCCGATGAACGAGCGCGACCTGCATCGCGCTTCAGATTCGTCGTAGCGCACGTTGTCCCGGAAGCGTTCCCGCCGGCGCCCGATTCGTTCCCACATTCTTCCTCGAAACGTCGCGGGCGACTGCCTAGCGTGGTCGAGCCGGCGCGGTGTGCGCCGACGTGGCGGTCTCGGGTTCGAACGGCGCGCCCCGCGCGCCGGTGTCGGCGCAAGCCGGCCGTCGGGCCGCCATTCGGGCGTGTCGTCCGTTGCGTTTCGATCGGGCGCCGTCGCCGGCTTGGCTCGCCATGCTCCATCAACTCAAAGGAATGTCATGAACAAGAAAGTGCTGGTCACCGCGCTGTGCGCCCTGGTCGTGGGCCTGCCGCTGTCGTCCTGGGCGGAAGAGTCCGAGCAGGAAAGCCCCAAGGAAGAATGGGAACTGGCCGCGGCGACCGATCCGACGCCGCCGCAGGTGAAGAAGTTCGTTTCGATCCTCGAAGACCTGGATCGGCGCTACCCCGACAGCGGCCAGGTGGATGTCGAGAAATTCATGGAAGCCGAAGGCGAGGGCGTGGCGCTGAGCTATTGCGCCGTGCTCGGCTTCGACGGCGCCTGCGTGATCGAGGAAAAAGAGGGCGAAGAATTCTTCGTGCCCTACGTTCCGGCCCAGGCGACCGCCAAGGGCCTGCTGCGCTGGTGGGGCTGGCTGGAACCGCGTTTGTTCAGCGTCGGCGTGATTCCGCAGAGCAACTATTGTCCGAGCGGCTATTCCTGGTCGCAGATCCACATGGACGACGAAGACCGCCGCAACGCCAACAACCGCGGCGGCTGGATCGGCGCGACCGCTTCGGGCGGCAACACCACCTGGCGCTTCTGCAAGGTCGACACCGTGCGCGCCTTGTCGTTCCGTCCGCTGCCTTACACCGGCAACCACCACGACTACGCCGTCCTCAACATGGGCGTGTTCTGCCCCTCGGGCGCGCGCCGCTACACCCGCGTGCAGGAGAACGAGATCTGGCGCAACGCCAACAGTTCCTCGGGCGTGATCTTCCCGAACTTCCGCGTCTACAACACCTGGTTCACCAGCTACTGCCATTTCGACGGCGGCGCCTCGTCCTGGCTCGGCCACATGTCGAGCTTCCCGAAACTCGGCTTCGCCTACGGCGTGTTCGGCCCGCAGTCGATGCCGAGCAAGTACGCGCTGGCGCGCGGCTGGGTCCACCAGGACGACGAAGACATCCTCAACTGGAACGGCTGGTGGTTCGGTACCGGCGACGACGTCATGCACGGCGGCCGCAACACCTGGCGCGGTCTGGTCAAGGTCGAGTGAGTTCCGGCCGCACCGCGGCCGTCGCCGGTTTCCCTGTAGGCCGGCGGCGGCTGCGGCGCGGTTTTGGCCGACGGCACGATGTCGCAGGCCCGTCCGTCGCGCCGTCTGGGCCAGCTCGGCGGGAATCCACCCGGACGACGAGCGGGAGCGATTGCAAGCCAAGCCGTAAACGCGCATTTTTGGCGGCATGGAAGCGGCCCCGACGGTCCTTCCCACCATGCCGGTCGAGGGGGCGACTCATGCAGGCTTCGATTGCTTTGAATGCCGGTTCCGGACCCAGTCTGGCGCGAGCCGTGGTCATTGCCGGCGTCGTCGCCGTACATGCGGCTTTGCTGGTGTTGCTGTCGTTGCCGGTAACCGCCCCCCTGCGTTCCGCGATGGGCGGCAGCGACGACGAAATCGTCGAGGTTGCGATGCCGCCTATCGCTCCGCTCATCATCGGCTGCGGTTTCGGTTGGGAGCGCATGCAGGCGCGCGAGCGCGAACGCAGACTCATGACGATCCAGGGTGCCATCCGTTCGTCGGTCAGCCCCGTTCCCGCTTCCGATCCGATCGTGCCGAATGTGTTCGGCCGCGTCGTATCGCCCGAAACCGCCGCCATGCCCGCATTCGCCGACACAGTGCTGCGGATACTGGCCGCGCCGGCGCCGGCTTACCCGCTGCAAGCGCGGCGCGACCGTCTCAGCGGCGTGGTCGAGATCGAGGTCCTGGTCGGCGTCGACGGCAAAGCGCTGTCGGTATCGATCGTGCACAGCAGCGGCCATCGGGTGCTCGACCTGGCTGCCCGCGAGGTCGTCATGAAGCGCTGGCTGTTCGAGCCGGCGACGCGCGGCGGCGTGCCTGCGCAGGCCTTGACCCGGGTGCCTATCGAGTTCGTGCTCGAAGGCTGAGCGTCCTTAAAGGGCCCGCCATTACGGTCGGGGTGGTCGAGCCATCGGCATAGAGCCCGATTCGCCCATCCATCGCTCTATCGCGCCGCTTGCCGCAGCGCGCAGCAGGCGGACAATGGCGGGCCGCCCGCCCTCAATGCCACTCTCCATGGATGCCTTCACCCTGATGCGTTCGTTCCGCCGCATCGTCGAACTCGGCGGTCTGGCCAAGGCGGCGAAGGACCTCGGGGTGTCGCCGGCCGGGCTCAGCAAGCAGCTGCGCGCGCTGGAGGCGCATCTGGGCGCGGTGTTGATCCAGCGCACCACCCGGCGCATGAGCCTGACCGAGACCGGGCAGGCCTACTATCGCGAATGCGTGCGCCTGCTCGACGACCTCGAGACGCTGGAGGCCTCGGTGCGCCAGCAGTCGCAGCAGGTCGGCGGGCGCTTGCGGGTCAACGCGCCGATGTCGTTCGCCTTGAACACCTTGTCGCCCTTGCTGGCGGAGTTCCTGCAGCGCTATCCGGCCTTGGTCCTCGACCTGACCCTGGAAGACCGGTTGCTCGACGCGGTCGGCGAAGGCTTCGACGTCTCGATCCGCTTGCGCGCGCAGTTGCAGGATTCGTCCCTGATCGCGCGCCAGCTCGGCTCGGTCCGTCAGATGCTGTGCGCGGCGCCGTCTTATCTTGCCCAGCATCCTCCGTTATCGTCGACCGACGACCTGCAGCGGCATTCGCTGCTGCACTACAGCCTGGCCGAACCGCCGGGGGAATGGCCCCTGCACGGGCCGCAGGGGCCGGTGTCGGTGCAGGGACCCGCGCGGGCCACGGTCGGCAATAGCCTGGTGTTGCGCGATCTGCTCGTCGCCGGCCTCGGCATCGGTGCTTTGCCGTCGTTCCTGGCGGCGCCGGCGATCGCCCACGGCGCCCTGGTCGAAGTCTTGCCCGAGTACCGGTTCGCGCCGCGACACGTGTTCGCGGTGTATCCGACTTCGCGCCATCTGCAGCCGAAGGTGCGCGCCTTCGTCGACTTCCTGGCCGAGCGCCTGCCGGCCGCGCTCGCCGCGCATTCCTGAGCCGCAGCGAAAACTGTCGCAACGCCGTGGCGCTGTTTCCGCCGTCGCCGCCTGCGCATCCTGGGGCTTGTTCCGAACCGCCGCGCTCGCCGAGCGCCGGCTTCGGCGCTTCCCTTCATGCGTCGGCATCGGCCGGCGCGCCTCAGGAGTCGAGATGAAACTGCGTAACGTACTGCCGCGCCTGGGCCTGTCGGCCCTCGCCGCGATCGCCTGGTCCGCCCCGGCCTCCGAGGGCGTCGGCACCAGCCCTTGGGGGCCGTCCGACGAGATCGGCCGTCTCAACCTGATCACCCCGCAGTCGCGTGCGGCGATCCTGTCGAGGGTCGACGGCCGCAAGGCTTACGACCTGGCTACGGAGTACTACATCGGCATGCCGAGCTGGCAGGCCGCGGGCGACCCGCACTATCAGTTCTGGATGACCCACACCCCGCGCGGCACCGTGGTCGACGACCCGATGGGCGTGGGCCGCGAGATGAATCACAAGGTCAGCTACACCGGCGCGGCATTCTCGATGTACAGCCACAGCGGCACCCATATCGATGCACTCAACCACTTCGGCCTGGACGGCAAGATCTGGAACGGCTTCCGCGCCGACGAGCACCTCGGCGACCGCGGCTGGACCAAGACCGGCATCGAGAAATTCCCGCCGCTGATCGCGCGCGGGGTGATGATCGACGTGGCCGCGGCGCAGGGGCTGCCGATGCTGCCGGAGAACTACCGCATCACCCGCCAGGACCTGCAGAACGCGCTGGCCAGGCAGAAGGTCCGCCTGCAGCGCGGCGACATCGTGTTGATCCGCACCGGGCGCATGCAGCGCTTCGGCGACGCGAGCGGCTACATGGCCAACCCGCCCGGACTGGGCCTGGATGCGGCCAAGTTCCTGGTCGAGGACGGCGGGGCGATGATCGTCGGCGCCGACAACCTCAGCCTGGAGACCTTTCCCTCGGAGGTCGCCGGCGACTACATCCCGGTGCATACCTATCTGCTGGCCCAGCACGGCGTGCCGATCATGGAATTGGTCGCGCTGGAGGAGCTGTCGCGCGACCAGGTCTACGAGTTCGCCTTCATCGGCGGGCCGCTGAAGATCCGCGGCGGCGATGCCGCGCCGTTGCGGCCGATCGCCCTGCCGTTGCGCTGAGGGCTCAATGGGCGGCGGCCGGCTCGTGCAGCAACAGCGCGAGCCGGTCGAGCCCGAGTCCGGTGCCGCGGATGCGTTCCTCGCGGTCTTGGTGGCCGTCGAGGAACACGAGCTGCTCGGTGAAGCGCATGCGCGTGCCGGCGCCGCCGGCCTCGAACTCGACCGTCGCCAGGGAGATCGACAGGTGGCGGTCGTCGAGGTGCATGTCGTAGGCGTAGACGATGCGCTGGTCGGGCACGATGTCGAAGTATCGGGCCTGGAACAGGTGCACGGTGCCGGCCGGCGTGACGACGCGGTTGAGTTCGTTGCCGCCGGGGCGGAAATCGAGCTCGTAACCGCTGTTGACCATTTCGTCGTGACAGACGAACCAGCGGCGTTTGGCCTCCGGGGTCGACCAGGCGCGGAAAGTGCGTGCCGGCGATGCCGGGAATTCGCGTTCGATGACGAACTGGGTGTGGAGGGTCGAACGCTGTTTCATCGCAAATCTCCTGAGCCGGTTTCGTCTTCGAGCAGATAACGTGCCAGCGCGTCGAACTGGCGATTGAGTTGCGCCTTGCGCGCGGCGACCCAGGCCTCGACCTCGGCCAGGGCGTCCGGGGCGATGCGGTAGGTGCGCACGCGCCCGACCTTTTCCGACATCACGATGCCGCCGGATTCGAGCACCGCCAGGTGCTTGACCACCGACGGCAGCGCCATCGCCAATGGACGTGCGAGTTCCGACACCGAAGCCGGGCCTTCGCTCAGGCGGTCGACCATGCCGCGCCGGCTGGCATCGGCGAGCGCATGGAACATGCGGTCGAGCCGCGCCGGGTCGACGAAGGGCCGGGCCTTCATGGCGCACCGCCTCGCAGGAAGCGCTCGGGCATCGCATCGACGAACGGGAACATCGAGAAGTAAGGGCGCGCCTCGGCGAGGGTGCGCTGGACCGACGGGCGCGCGACCAGGCGTTCGAAGTAGGCGGCGAGATGGGTGTGGCCCGGCGGAAACGGCGCGACGATGCCGGCATAGAACAAGGCCGGCGCCGCGGCGCAATCGGCCAGGCTGAAGTCTTCGCCGCAGGCCCAACGGCGTTCGCCCAGGCGCGGTTCCAGCATGTCGTAGGCGGTCGCGAGCGTGGCCCGGGCTTCGGCGACACCATGAGGGTCGCGCGAGGCTGGCGGGCGGATCCGGTCGATCACGATCTTCTGCACCGGCGCCTGCACGTACAGGTCGAAGAAGCGATCCCACAGGCGCACGTCGAGGCATTCGTCCTGATCGTGCGGCAACAGCGGCCGCGCCCCGGGGTAGTGCTGCTGCAGGTATTCGATGACGACCGTGGTCTCGGGGACGGTGCGGCCGCGCGCGTGGTCGTGCAGCACCGGCATCTTGCCGAGCGGCCACAGTTCGCAGAACCCGGCCCTGGCGTCGGGGTCGCCGAGGTCGACCAGATGCGACTCGAAGGCGGTGCCGTTTTCGTACAGGGCGATCAGCACCTTGTGGCAGAACGAGGCGAGGGGATGCTGGTACAGGGTCAGGGACATGGCGGATTCCTGGGGGGCGGGCCGGGGAACGGTGTGGGGGGGGGCGTCGTCGTTTGCCGTCACCCCAGCCCTCTCCCGCACGCGGGAGAGGGGGCTGAAAGCGGAGCGGGACGAAAGGTTTCTATTTTGGCTAAGTATTAGCGCAGGTGCCCGAACTTCGCAAGGATTGTTTCCGGGTTGGCTTAGTGTTGGGGCGGCAAGCCTCCCTCGCATACCGAACGTCGACTGGCCGACAATCGCGGCTGTCGAACGGAAGGACCCGTGCATGAATCTCGCTCTCGTCGAAGGTGCCTTCGCGATTCTCAGCGCGCCGATAGGCGTCGCGATTTACGTCTTCGATTTCGAGTTGTATTTCCGCTGCACTCATCCGCCTCAGTTCGAGGCCGAGACGCCGGCGATCTTGCGCATCGGCGCCATCGAGGACTACCAGGCTCAGTACCGCGAAGCGCTCGACTGGGGTTTGCGACTGGTCAATTCGCCCGAGGAATATCGGCGCTCCAGCGAGTTGGAGGCTTGGTATCCGC
Organism: Lysobacter sp. 1R34A; assembly: GCF_051217035.1. Classification (NCBI taxonomy): domain Bacteria; kingdom Pseudomonadati; phylum Pseudomonadota; class Gammaproteobacteria; order Lysobacterales; family Lysobacteraceae; genus Lysobacter; species Lysobacter sp. 1R34A. The sequence continues at coordinate 6,231 of NZ_JBPKJP010000009.1, read as the reverse complement.
TGCTGGCCGACATGACGCCGCGCACAGTGTTGTTTGACTCGCTGCCGGCGGTGGAGGTCGTCGAACGCGAGTTTTCCTGGCCGATCTTCCTCAAGGGGTCGCGGCAAACCAACCGACACAGCGCCGATATGTCGGTGATCCGCGACCCCGCGCAGTACCGCTGAGCGGCCGAACGCTATCGCAAGGACCCGGTGCTGCACTGGCAGAAGGCAGCGATACGCGAGTTCGTCGACCTGGTCCCGGTGGACGGCAGCATGCCAGGCAAGGTGCGGGCTTCGTTCGAGTTCCGTTCGTTCTGGTGGCAGGGCCGATGCGTCGGCTGGGGGCGTTATTGGTATCAAGCCGCCGACTACGGTTGCGACGATATCGAGGCCGGACTTGAGTTGGCGCAAGAAGCCGCGGCGCGACTGGCCGTCCCATTCCTGGTAGTCGATTTCGCCAAGACGATGGACGGGCGTTGGATCGTCATCGAATGCAACGATGCGCAGGAGTCGGGTTACGCGGCAGCAAGGCCGCGTGAGTTGTGGACGAATTTGCTGGAATGCATGCGCGAGTTATGAGTTCGCGCGTGTTCGAGCGGATTGCGCACGACCGGAGACTAGGCCTTGCCCGCCGCCGCCATCGCCCGCGACCCCGCCAGGATGATCCGCACCATCGTGCTCATCTGCTCGATGAGTTCGTGGTCCTTCTCGCGCGGCATGTCCATCGCGGTGGCGCCCATCGCGAACACCAGGCGGGTGATCGAGCGCGCCACCAGGGCCGGTTCGTGCAGGGTGATCTTGTCGATCGCGGCCAGCCGGATCAGGTCGACGCGCAGTTCTTCCTCGAAGAACGACAGCTCGCGGTCGACCGCGCGCTTGAAGGCGTCCGAGCCGACCGTGCCCTCGCGCAACAACACGTGCAGCAGTTTGTCGTCGGCCCGTAACTGTTCCATGAAAGCCTCGATGGAACTGCGCACGATGCTGCGCCGGGTCGCGGCGCGGTGACGGGCCTCGCCGACGATCTTGCGCAGCGACTGGCCGGCCAGGTCGATCAGGGCCACGGCGAGTTCGTCGGTGTCGCGGAACTGGCGATAGAAGCTGTTCGGAGCGATGCCGGCCTCGCGGGCGACCTCGCGCAGACTCAGGCTCGACACGCTGCGGTGCGGGCCGATCAGCTTGAGCGCGGCGGCGATGAGGTCCTCGCGCGAAATCGTCGCCTTGCGGCCCGGGTGCGAATCGACATCTATGTCTGAATGGAAGCGTTGGCTCACGGGGCTGGCACCAGGACGATGGCGAACATGATACTCCCGGCACGGAATTAATATACGGTTGTGCACACATTTGTGCTCATATGTGTATAGTGCCGCCATGAACGCTGCTCTTCGTCCCTCCCGCGCCCGCCCGCACAGCCGCCTGAAACGGCTGATCGCACCGTTGGTTGCGCCGCAAGTCTTTGATTTCTGGGCCTCCCGCTTCCATCCGACCTGGACCTGGGAGCGCCCGCTGGCGCGCATCGTCGCCCGCGAGCCGGCTTCGGCCGACGCGGTGACCCTGCTGCTGGCGCCGAACCGGCACTGGGCCGGCTGCCGCCCCGGCCAACATCTGATGATCGGCGCGCGCATAAACGGCGCCCTGGTCTCGCGCAGCTACAGCGCGGCGCAGGCGCATCGCGCCGACGGCCGCATCGCGATCACGGTCAAGGCGATCGAAGGCGGCAAGCTCAGTCGTCACCTGCACGATCACGCGCAAGTGGGCGACGTGCTGGAAATCGGCGCGGCCTTCGGCGAGATGACCCTGCCCGAGCGCGCCGACGGCGCGTGGTTGTTCCTGGCCGCCGGCAGCGGCGTCACCCCGTTGATGTCGATGGTGCGCGAACTGGCGGCCAAGGGCATGCCGGCCGAACTGACCCTGCTGTATTGGGCGCGCCGCCGCGAAGAACTGTGTTTCGTCGACGAATTGCGCGCGATCGCCGCGGCGCATCCCGGCTTCCGCGTGCGCTTCCTGCTGACGCGGCAAGAGGCCGGACAGGCCGACGAGACGACCGGCCGCATCGATGCGGCACAGTTGTCCGAACTGGTTCCCGACCTGGCCTCGCGCCAGGTCTATGCCTGCGGCCCCGGCGGTTTCGTCGATGCCGCGCGTGCGCACACGCAGGCCCAGGCGCGTTCGTTCGCGGCCGAGGCCTTCACCCCGCCGCCGCGCACGCTCGACGAAACCGGCACGGTCGAAGTGACCCTGGCGCGCAGCGGCCGCACCCTGCAGCTGCCGCGCGGGCAATCGCTGCTGACCGCGCTCGAAGCCGAAGGCCTCAAGCTTGCTTCCGGCTGCCGCATGGGCCTGTGCAACACCTGCTCCTGCGGCAAGAGCTCCGGCAGCACCCGGCACCTGCACACCGGCGAGGTCCAGGCCGAACCGGTTTCCGCGCTGCGCCTGTGCGTGAACAGCGCCGGCAGCGACCTCGTCCTCGATCTGTGATCCGCCCATGACCCGTACCTTCCGCAATCGCGCACTGACCCCGCAGGAACTCGACCGCTTCGGGGAAGAGCTCGACGCGCTGCGCGCGCGCACCGTCGCCCAGATAGGCGGCGTCGATGCCGCCTACATCCGTCGCGTCGTCGCCGCGGTGCGCTACACCGGCCTGCTCGGCCGCCTGTTGCTGTACGTCGGTGCGCTGGGCCTGGCGCTCGGCGGCGCGTTCGTCACCTGGATGATGGTGCCGGCATGGATTCTCGGCACCTTGTCGCTGGGCCTGTCGAAGATTCTCGAGAACATGGAGGTCGGCCACAACGTCATGCACGGCCAGTACGACTGGATGCGCGACCCGCACCTGGACGGCAAGACCTACGAGTGGGACATCGTCGCCACCGGCGACAACTGGCGCAGGACCCACAACTACCAGCACCACACCTGGACCAACGTGCGCGGCATGGACGACGACATCGGCTACGGCCTGCTGCGTCTGTTCCCCGAGCAGCGCTGGCGCCCGTTCTACCTCGTGCAGCCGTTCATCGCGGTGGTGTTCGCGCTGCTGTTCGAGTGGGGCGTGGCGATACAGGACCTGCGCCTGGGCCGTTGGCTGACCGGCAAGACCAAGCACAAGGCGATGTGGCGCAAGTTCGTCCCGGTCGGCCGCAAGATGGGCAGGCAGATGCTCAAGGACTACGTGCTGTTTCCGCTGCTGGCGGGCCCGTTCTTCCTGCCGGTGCTGCTCGGCAATCTGGTCGCCAACGTGATGCGCAACCTGTGGACGTATACGGTGATCTTCTGCGGCCACTTCACCCACGACGCGGAAGTGTTCCCGAAGGAATCGGTGCGCAACGAGTCGCGCGGGCATTGGTACCTGCGCCAGCTGCGCGGTTCCTCGAACCTCAGCGGCGGCAAGTGGATGGACCTGATGACCGGCAACCTGAGCCATCAGATCGAGCACCATTTCTATCCCGATATCCCGGCCTGGCGTTACGCCGCGATCGCGGTGGAAGTGCGCGAGATCTGCGGCCGTTACGGCCAGCATTACGACACCGGCTCGCTGCCGCGCCAGTTCGGCGAAGTGGTCTGGCGCATCCTGCGCCACGCTTGGCCGAGCCGTCCGCGCGGCCGCCGGTCCTTGGTGCGGGCCGAGGCGCAGGCTTGAGGCCATAGGTGGGCTGATCGCCGCGCTTCGGATGCGTAACCGCTGCGAAGCAACAGCAGCCCTAGCGACAACGCAACAGCAACAGCAAATCCCCGCGTCCGCTACGCGGTCGCGCCCCCTTTCCAAAGGGGGCCGCCTGCCCACCGCCGACGTATTTCCCGTCTCTGGCGGCGAGCCTGCTCCTCGATGGTTTCCGGCTCCGACCGCCGGCTCCTGGCTGAAGCTCGCAACGACTCCCCGACGAACTTCGTTTGCGACGGATCGCTGAAGGCCTATTCCCCCTTTGAGAAAAGGGGAGGGATTTGCTCTGCTTTCGCCTCGAAAGCGGCAACGACGTCATCGCCGTTGCCGCCCGTCCGCTGCATCAAGCCGCGCGCTTCGACTCGCTCGCCGCTTCCAGGCCGATTTCGCCCTGGAACCCGCCGCTGCTCTTGGCCGGGCGTTGATCCTCGATGGCATGGGCGAAGATCACCGCCGGGTCGGCTTCCAGCTTGTCGTACAGGCGCTGCAGGTTCGGGTAGTTGCGGCGGTCGACGACCGAGTGGTACTTGGTCCAGCGCGCGATACCGATGAAATAGGCGTCGGCCAGAGTGCGCTGTTCGCCGAGCAGCCACGGCTTGTCGCCGAGCATCCGCTCCAGCTCCGCATGCGCGCGTTCGACCTTGGCACGGCCGTACTCGGTCAGCGCGGCCTTGGTCGCCGCATCCACTTCGTGTTCCAGCACATGCCACAGCGGGCTGAAGGCGTTGAAGAAGGTGGTGTTGAGGAAGGCCAGCATGCGGTTGAGCTCGTCGAACTCGCGGCTGCCCTGCTCGAAGGCGATGCCGCTGGCGACGGCGCGGGCGCCGATGTGGTTGAGGATCGCCATGCTCTCGACGACCACGTCGCCGTTCGCGGTCATCAGCGAGGGCGTCTCGCCGACCGGGTTGATCGCGCGGTAGGCATCGGTGTGGATCATCTCGGGCATTTCGACCCGGACCAGGCGATAAGGCTGGCCGGACCATTCGAGGGCGACGATGGAGCCGAACGAACAGCCGGACGGGACGCCGTAATAAAGGATCGGGGACATGAGTTTTCTCCAGGTGAGGGGTGGGCCCGTCTTGCGGGGTGAGCTCACTGTATTGGTGTGGACTTTGGCTGTGTAGTCGGCAAAAAATGGACTCAAAGTCTCTGTGTGTGTACTTTGCATCCGGATCGGCGCCAAGCCGGATACGGACAGGGCCGCAGTCATGCTCAACCTCAACGATCTGGTCCTATTCGCCGCCGCGGTCGAGCACGGCGGGTTCGCCGCGGCCTCGCGCCGGCTCGGGGTGCCCAAGTCGACGGTCAGCAAGCGCGTCGCCGCGCTCGAAGACGAACTCGGCGTACGCCTGATCCATCGCACCTCGCGCAGCTTCACCCTCACCGACGCCGGCCGCGCCTTCCACGAACATGCGCACGCGGCCTTGATCGAGACCGAAGCGGCCGAGGCGGTGGTGCGCAGCCGCGTCGCCGAGCCCAGCGGCCGGGTGCGCATCACCGCCGGCGTGCCGACCGCGCAGGATTACCTCGCCCCGCACCTGCCCGCGCTCGCGCGCACCTATCCCCGCCTGCACCTGCAGCTCGACGTCACCGACCGGTTCGTCGATCTGGTGCAGGAGGGCTACGACATCGCCGTGCGCAGCCATTTCGCGCCGTTGCCGGATTCGGGCCTGATCCAGCGTCAGGCGCTGGTCGAATCGATCGTGCTGGTCGCCGCGCCGGCTTATCTGGCCGAGCGCGGTTGCCCGACGACGCCGCAGGAACTGGCCGCGCACGACGGGCTGCTGACCGGGCAGTCCTCGGCCACGACCTGGAGCCTGGCGAATGCCGCCGGCCATCGCATCGAGGTCGCGCCGGTCGCGCGCATGACCGCCAACGAGGGCCGGGTGCTGTCGACCGCAGCGCAGGGCGGGCTCGGCATCGCCTGCCTGCCGGAGCGGATGTGCCGCGACGAGCTCGACCACGGCCGGTTGGCGCGGGTGCTGCCCGAATGGATCGCCGGCCGCGTCACCACCACCTTGGTGATGCCGCATCGGCGCGGGCAACTGCCCGGGGTGCGGGCGACGGTCGAGTTCCTGATCGACTGCCTGAAGAACTGATCGATCCCGCGATGCAGCGCTAGCCGAGCGATGCAGCGTCGCCTTCGCTGATCACCAGCAACACCCGGCTGTCGCCGCCGAGGGCATGCGCCGCGCGCAGCCTGGGATCGGCCGATACGCGCAACAAGCCGGCGAGCCCGGCGGCGCCGGAGGCGGTGCTGCGCGGGCCGCCGCCGGCGCGCAAGGCGTCCACGGCGAGTCGCAGCATCGATTCATCGACGCCGACGCCGCGCGCACCGTGAGCCCGCAGTACCGCCAGCGCCGGCGCCGACGCCAGTCCGCAGGACAGCATTCCGGCGGCGGTCTCCAGGTCGCCGTCGATCGGCACCGGTACGCCGGTTTCCAAAGCGCGTGTCACGCACGCGGCCGAGTCGGGTTCTACGACGACGATGCGGGCGGAGGCGTGCAACTCGGTGCGCAGGCCGACGGCGAGCGCCGCGGCCAGCCCGCCGACGCCGGCCTGGACGAACGCGTGGCTCGGCGGGCCGCCCGCGTCGCC
>NZ_JBPKJP010000008.1:0-88298 GCF_051217035.1 Lysobacter sp. 1R34A | reverse complement strand
CGCGTCGCCGGGCCACTGCCCGGCGAGCTCGCGGGCGAGCAGGCCATAGCCGGCCATGACGTCGGCGACCACGACATCGCCGGGGTCGCTGGCGGTGTCGGCGACCAGTACGCCATCGCCGCGGGAGGCTGCCGCCGCCGCGGCGAGCACGGCGGCGTCGTAGCTGCCGTCGATGCGCGCGATGACGCCGCCGAGCGCGGCGATGCGCGCGGCGCGGGATTCGTCTACCGCCGCCGGCAGATAGACCGTGGCGCGGGCGCCGACACACTGCGCGGCGGCGGCGACGGCCAGGCCGTGGTTGCCGTCGCTGGCGCAGATCAGGGTCATCGGCGCGGGGCTGTGCCGGCAGTGCCGTTGCAGCGCCTCGAGCGAATCGGCGCCGGTGGCGCGGGCGAGGGCGCGCAGGCCGGCGGTCATGCCGCCGAGCGATTTGAAGTTGCCGAGCGGCCGTTCGTTCTCGGCCTTGGCGTAGACGCCGGCGACGCCGCAACGGTGGGCCAGCGCCGGCAGCGCGAGCAAACGGGTCGGGCGGTAGTCCGGCCACAGTTGCGCCGGGTCGATCAGCCAGGGAGAGGTCATGGCGCCAGTGTGGTGGCGGCGGTGCGCCGTTGCGCCGCGATCCGGCCCGATGCGCCGCGGCCAAACCGCGCATCCGCGCCGGGGCGCGCGGCGTTCATTCGTCGTCGAGCGCGACCGGAATGCTCAGGCCGCGCTTGACCAGGCTCAGCGCGACATTGGTGGTGAAGCGCTTGATGTTCGGGTTGTCGCCGACCATGCGGATCATCAGCGCGTCGTAGCTTTCGGTGTCCGGCGCGGTCACCACCAGCACGAAGTCGGCTTCGCCGGTGACGTAGAAGACTTGTTGCACCTGCTCTTGTTCGCTCAGCCAGCGGCGCAACTGCGCCAGCAGCTCGGGTCGCTCGCGCTCGACCTGCAAGGCGACGATGAAGAAGGTCGGCTTGCCGACCTGCCTGGGGTCGACCACCGCCGCCTGGCGCACGATCACGCCTTGCTCGCGCATGCGCCGCAGCCGGCGCTGGATCGCCGACGGCGACAGCGCGACCTGTTCGGCGAGTTGCTCGGCGGTCTGCCCGGCGTCTTCCTGGACCAGGTTGAGCAGTTGGCGGTCGAATCGGTCGAGTTTCATGGTCCCGGCATCTTAGTGGGCGAGTGCGCGGAAAAACCGCAAGCGGCGCGCGCCGATCGCGGCGAAAGCGCAGGGCCGCGCGGCTAGGATTTCGGCTCATCCCGAGGCGACCCCATGGATTTCCCGAAGCTGCAGCAATTCGTCGATCGTATCTGGCAGGCCGAGATCGTGCCGGCGCTGTGCGACTACATCGCCATTGCCTGCGAGTCGCCGGCCTTCGACCCGGACTGGGACGCGCACGGCCACATGCACCGCGCGGTCGAACTGATGACGGGCTGGGCACGCGAGCGCCTCGCCGCAGTGCCGGGCGCCAGCGTCGAGGCGCTGCGCCTGCCCGGGCGCACCCCGCTGATCTTCATCGATATCCCGGCCAGCGGCAGCGGTGGTGCGCCAGCGCTGATCTACGGCCACCTCGACAAGCAACCGCCGATGAGCGGGTGGGCCGCCGGCCGCAGCGCCTGGACGCCGAGCCTGGAAGGCGAGCGCCTGTACGGACGCGGCGGCGCCGACGACGGCTATGCCCTGTTCGCGGCGATCGCCGCAGTGCTGGGACTGCGCGCGCAAGGTCTGGGCCATCCGCGCTGCAGCCTGCTGATCGAAGCCAGCGAGGAATCCAGCAGCGTCGACCTGCCGGCCTACATCGAGCATCTCGCCCCGCGCCTGGGCGAGCCGGGCCTGATCGTCGCGCTCGACGCCGGCTGCGGCAATTACGAACAGTTGTGGACGACGACGTCCTTGCGCGGACAGGTCGCCGGCACCTTGAGCGTGCGCGTGCTCGACGAAGGCGTGCATTCCGGCGACGCCTCCGGGATCGTGCCGTCGAGTTTCCGGATCGCGCGGCGCCTGTTGTCGCGACTCGAAGACGCCGACAGCGGCGAGGTCGTCGCCGATTTCCAGGCCGAGATCCCGCCGGCGCGCCGAACTCAGGCCGGGACCGCCGCAACGGCCTTGGGGCAAGCGCTCATCGACAGTTTTCCGTTCCATCGCGGCACCCGGGCCGTGAGCGAGGCGCCGGCCGAGTTGGTCCTCAACCGCGCGTGGCGCGCGCAATTGGCGGTCACCGGGCTCGACGGCCTGCCCGCGGTGGTCCAGGCCGCAGCGGTGATGCAGCCGTTCACCGCGCTCAAACTCAGCCTGCGCCTGCCGCCGACGCTCGACCCGGTGGCGGCGGGCCAGCGCTTGAAAACCCTGCTCGAAGCCGAGCCGCCGTACCGCAGCGAGGTCTCGTTCGCGATCGATTTCGCCAGCCCGGGCTGGCATGCGCCGGCGGTCGCGCCCTGGCTCGAAGCCAGCCTCGAACGCGCCTCGCTGCAGGCCTTCGGCCGCGCCAGCGCCCTGATCGGCGGAGGCGGCGGGATTCCGTTCCTGGCCATGCTCGGCGAACGTTACCCGCGGGTGCAATTCGTGGTCACCGGCGTGCTCGGGCCGCAATCCAACGCGCACGGCCCGAACGAATTCCTGCACCTGCCGACCGCGCGCCGGATCACGGCGGCGGTCGCCTGCCTGTTGCACGATGCCGGCAAGCAGGCATGAGCGCCGGCGCACCGGTTCGCCCTTCTCCCCACAAAGGTCCCGCCATGCAATTGCTGTATCAGACCCACTCGCCGTACGCGCGCAAGGCCCTGGTGTTCGCTCACGAAGCCGGGCTGGCCGCGCGCATCGAGGTCGTGCATCACGAGACCAGCCCGACCCTGCGCAACGAAGCGGTGTACGCGCAAAACCCGCTCGGCAAGGTGCCGGTGCTGATCCGCGCCGGCGAGCCGGCGATCTTCGATTCCGACATCATCTGCGCCTATCTCGACACCTTGCACGGCGGCCGGCCGCTGATTCCCGCGCAGGGCGAGGCGCGCTGGCATGCGCTGCGCCTGCAGGCGGTCGCGCAAGGCCTGGCCGATGCCGGCATCAAGGTGCGCTGGGAAACCGTGCGCCGCCCGGAGGCCCTGCGTTACCCGGCCTTGCGCGAGGGCTACACCGAAAAGCTGATCGAGAGCTACGACTGGCTGGAGCGGCAGCTCGACGCCGAGGCGCCGGTCCATGTCGGCCATATCGCGGTGGCCACCGCACTGAGCTGGCTGGAGTTCCGCCAACTGCCGGATTTCCGCGAAGGGCGTCCGCGCCTGGTCGAATGGTTCGACGCTTTCGAGCGACGCCCGTCGATGCGCGCCACGCCGCTGTCGGGCGACACCCACGACTGAGCGCAGGCGCGTCGCCCCGCGTGGCCTGCGCCGCATCGCGGCTGCGTTCGCTCAGGTAGGCGCGGCGGTCGCCGCGCCGGACAGGGGAGTGCGTGAGCGGGCGGCCGTAGCCTCGGTCGCCGTCGCGCGCGGCGGTGGCGCTAGCGTTCTGCGTGCGCTCTCCTGTCGTCCCGGCCGCCACCGCGGCATCCGAGCAGGAGCGAGTCCATGCAGAAGATCTTCGGCGGTCTGATCTCGGTGATCCTGCTCGGCGTCTACGTGCATCTGATCACCGTGGCGGTGGAAGTGGTGAGCTGCGGCGGCGCCGCCAACTGCAGCGTCTTCAACGACGGCATGGCCCAGGCCTTTTCGGTGATCGGCGGCCTGGTATCGGCGCTGGTCATCGCCGAACTGGCGGTCGCCAAGCCGGGCGAGGCGCCCGGCGCGCGCGTGCTGGACTCCGACGCCTCGGTCGGCGCGGTGCGCACCGTCACCATCGTGTCGGTGCTGTTCGTGCTGGTATGGATCGGCGCCGGACTGACCGCCTTCATGGTCGGGCTGTACCACCCCAAAGCGCTGCCGGTGCTGACCACTCACGGACAGGCCTGGCTCGGGCTGGCGGTGTCGGCGGCCTATGCTTATTTCGGGTTGTCGCCCGGCGGCCGTTGAAGGGCGCGAATCGAGGGCGCATCAGTCGCGCGGGTGGGTATGCGACAGCGCCCGCTCCGGTGGCCCGAACAACTGTCCGAACACTCCGCGCAGGCCGCGCGCGCGCCAGGCGTCGCCGAACATCGCGATCCATTCGTGGAAGGTCAGCCGGATCGGGTTGTGCCCGCGGACCTGGCCGACGATGCCGTACTCGCAGGGCACGTCCGCGTCTTCTTCGGTGTAGGTACCGAACAGCTTGTCCCAGACGATCAGCACGCCGGCGTAGTTGCGGTCGATGTACTGCGGGTTGCGCGCATGGTGGACGCGGTGATGCGAGGGCGTGTTGAAGACCTTCTCGAACCAGCCCAGCTTGCCGACCGCCTGGGTGTGCACGAAGAACTGGAAGCCCAGGTTGATCGCGACCACCGCCACGATGTGGCGCGGCTCGAAGCCGATCCAGGCCAGCGGCAGCCAGAACAGCCACATCCCGGAAATCGGGTAGGTCAGGCTTTGCCGGAACGCGGTCGACAGGTTCAGCCGTTCGGAGGAATGGTGGGTGACGTGCGAGGCCCACAGCCAGCGCACGCGATGGCTGCTGCGGTGGAACCAGTAGTAGAAGAAATCCTGGGCGACGAACAGGGCGGCGATGGTCCACCACGAGGCCGGCGGCAGTTCGAACAGGCGATGGGCATAGACCGCGTAATACAGGCCGATCACCAGCAGCCAGGCGATCGCGTCGCTGGCCTGGTGCATCAAGGCCAGGGCCGCGTTCGAAAGGGTGTCGCGCAGGCTGTACTGTTCGGGCCGGCGCTTGCGCCAATACCAGGCCTCGAGGCCGATCAGCGACAGGAAGACCGGCGCCATCGCCAGCAGTATCCACTCCTGCATCAATCGCGCTCCCGCCGCCACGCGGCTTCCAGGGACTCGGCCATGCGCTCCAGGCATTGCCGCATCGCCGCGTGCATGAAACCCCGCAGCAGGGGCCAGGCGAACACCCAGGCCAGGGGGTGGGTCAGTTCGAAGTCGTAGCGCCACCGCACCCGGGTCGACGACGCTGCGACGGCGGGATCGCCGGCGGAGTCGTCGTCGAAGCGCCAGTCGGCATGGGCCTCGCGCGCGAGCCAGGCCATCGGCCCGCGGAACCCGCTCAAGGTATAGGCATGACGATGCGGCGGATCGAACGCGGTGATGCGCTCCATCAGGCGCGAGCCGTCCTGGTTTTCCAGGCTGCGCATGCTGCCGACCGCGGACGCCGCCAAGGGGGTGATGCGGCGCAGGCCCGGAATCGGGCCGTGGCCTTCGAACAAGGCCGGGAAGCGCTCAGGGTCCAGGGCCAGCGCGAACACCGCCTCGGGCATGGCGGAGATGCTGCGTTCGGCGAGTAGGGAGACGCGCATTCAGCGAGTCTAGAAGGTCGCGCGCAGCGAATCCATACGCCGGCGCAGGTTCTGCGTGAGCGGTCGAGATTCCCCGCCGGGTGGGTTATCGAGTCGCGTTCAGCGCAGCCACTGCTCGACCAGCGGCGGCACCACCGCGGTCGCGGTGCCTTGCAGGAAACGATAGCCGCGCGGCACCTCCTGCAGTTCCGGCGAGACGAAGCAGCGCTCGGCCGAGAACGGGGCGTAGGCGACCAGGCCGGCGGCCGGATAGACGCTCAGCGAGGTGCCGATCGCCAGCACCTTGGCCGCGGTCGAGAAATGCGCCTCGGCCTCGTCCATGTGGCGCACGGCTTCGCCGAACCAGACCACGTCGGGGCGCAACTGGCTGCCGCGCTCGCACAGGTCGCCGAGTTCGATCACCGGACGCTTCAAGGGATAGATCCGCTCCGGCGCGACGGTGTTGCGCGCCTTGAGGATTTCCCCGTGCACGTGGATCACCATCGACGAGCCGGCGCGTTCGTGCAGGTCGTCGATGTTCTGGGTGATCACCACGACTTCGTACTTTTCTTCGAGCCGGGCGATGGCGAGGTGGGCGGCGTTCGGCCGCGCTGCGAGCACGCCCTTGCGGCGTTCGTTGTAGAAGCGCAGCACGGTGGCCGGGTCGCGTTGCCAGGCCTGCGGCGAGGCGACGTCTTCGAGGCGGTATTCGTGCCACAGCCCGCCCATGTCGCGGAAGGTCTTGAGCCCGCTCTCGGCGCTGACGCCGGCGCCGGTGAAGACGACGATCTTGTCTTTCACGCTACGGCCCGCAGGGTCGGGGCGGCATATGCGCGGCGATGGAACGGGAGCATGACGTGCTGCATGGCGGAACCTGTTGCCGGAGAAGACGGTGCGGAGAAAACGGCACCCGAGTACACGGTACTCAAGTGAACGATACCCAAGGAAAACGCTACGAAAGACGCGCTACGGATGCGAGGATAGCCGAGCGCGCCGGCCTGGGCTTCGCCGCAGGCGGGGCGAGACCTTGCGGATGCGGGCGCGCCTGCCGGCGCCGCGCGCTTTCAACCCTGGCGCCGGTTCGCGCATCTGTGGCTGGGCGTGGACGGGGCCGGTCCGCGTGCGCCCCCAACCTTCTTCGAAGGCCATCGGCACGAACACGAGCAAGGAATCGGCATGATCGCTTACCTGTTGGCGTTGACCTTGGGCGCCGCGCAACCATCGCAGGCGTCCCAAACCGGCGCGACCGCCGCGGTTCCGACTCAGGCGGCCGGCGCTTGGCTGGTGTCCGACGTCACCGTGATCCCGGCCGATACCGACGAAGTGCTGCCGCACCGCAGCGTGCTGATCCGCGACGGCCGCATCGTGCGGATCCTCGCGCCGGGCGCGAAGGCGAAAGTGCGTGGCGCGACCGTGATCGACGGACGCGGCAAGTACCTGGTGCCGGGTTTCGTCGATGCGCACGTGCACATCGCCACCGAGGGCGCGATCCGCGACAGCAAGAACCCGGCGATCGCCGCGCTCGAGCTGGGCCAGGCGCACGAGTACGACCGCCAGGTAATGCTCGCTTTCCTCAAGGCCGGGGTGACCGGCGCGGCCAACCTCGGCGGCGGCGCGCGCAGCGACGAGGACTTGCTGTGGCTGCGCGAGGAGATCGCCGCCGGGCGCATCGCCGGCCCGCAGTTGTACGTGGGCAAGCGCATCAACGGCCCGCGCGCGGCGGTCGCGCCGCAGCCGGCGGCCGCAGTGCCGGCGTCGAAGCCGGACGCGCCGACCACCGCGGCCGACGGCGCCGCGGCGGTGCGCCAAGCGCGCGAACGCGGCTACGATTTCATCAAGCCGTATCAGTTCCTCAATCGCCAGACCTATCGCGCGGTCGTCGAGGAAGCCCGGCGGCAGGGCATGATCACCACCGGCCATCTGCCGGAACTGGGCTGCGCGAGCTGCGCCGATCGCGACTTCGCTTTCGCCCACCCGATGGACAACATCGCCCACAGCGAAGAGCTGACCCGTTTCGCGCGCATCGGCAGCGATCTGTCGCCGCGCGATCTCGAGGCCCTGGCCGATGCGGTCGCCGAGCGCAAGATCGCGGTCACGCCGACCCTGGTGACGCTCAAGACCATCGTCGGCATGTACGTGCAGCGCGCGGTGCCGCCGGTGCCCGGCGATTGGGCGATGCGCGTCGATCCGGTCACCCGGCTCGACTGGACGCCGCCGGCCAACCGTTACCTGAGCCAGGCTTTTCGCGATCAGGACGGCGCCGATACCTTCTCGGCCGGCTACGATTTCGCCCGCGTTCTGACCCGGCAGCTGTGGAAGCGCGGCGTGCCGTTGACGGTCGGCACCGATGCTTCGTTGCCGGGCCTGGTCTTCGGCGTGTCGGTGCAGCAGGAAATGATCGAGCTGCGCGAGATCGGCCTGCGCCCGATCGAGGTGCTGCGCGCGGCCTCGATCAACGCGCACCGTCTGTTCGACCCCCAGGCCGGCAGCGGCGCCGTGCGCGAAGGCGGACGCGCCAACCTCGTCTTGCTCGATGCCGACCCGCTGGCCGACATCCACAACGTCGCCAAGATCGCCGGCGTATTCGCCCAGGGGCGCTGGCTCCCGATGGCCGAGATCGATCGCCGCCTGGAAGCGGGCCGGGCGTTCGAGCAGGGCTTGTCCCGGCAGATCCAGGCGCACCCGGCGGATCATTGACCGGATGCGTCGCGGCCGCTGATCAGATGCAACGCGCGGCTCGGCTGGCGCGGGCGAGTTAGCGACGGGTGGCCGATGCCGCGTCGCGGGCGAAACGTTCGCGGTAATCGCGCGGGCTCAGCCCGAGCTTGCGACGGAAGTGATGGCGCATGGTGATGGCGCTGCCGAAGCCGGTGCGGCCGGCGATGCGGTCGATCGCCAGGCTCGTGGTTTCGAGCAGTTCGCGCGCGCGGTCGACGCGGGCCTGGATCAGCCAGTCGGCCGGGGTCGTGCCGGTGCTCTGCTTGAAACGGCGCATGAAGTTGCGCTCGCTCATCGCGGCCATGCCGGCGAGCACCGCTACCGGCAGCGGTTCGGCGAGTTGCCTGCGCATGCGCTCGAGCAAGGGCGAGAGCGCGTTGCCGGCCTCGGGCTCGATCGGGCGGTCGATGTACTGCGCTTGGCCGCCTTCACGGTGCGGCGGGATCACCAGACGCCGGGCGACGTGATTGGCGACCTTCGCGCCCCAGTCGCGGCGCACCAGGTGCAGGCACAGGTCCAGGCCGGCGGCGCTGCCGGCCGAGGTCAGCAGCGTGCCTTCGTCGACGTACAGGGCGTTGGGATCGACGCGGATGCGCGGATAGCGTGCGCGCAACGCGTCGACGTAGCGCCAGTGGGTGGTCGCGCGGCGTCCGTCGAGCAGACCGGTCGCGGCGAGCGCGAACGCGCCCGAGCAGATCGACAGCAAACGCGCGCCGCGCGCATGCGCCTCGCGCAGCGCATCGGCGATGCGGGGCGGCACCGGCGCATCGATCGAACTCCAGCCCGGGATGACGACGGTGCCGGCCCGGACCAGCCGATCGAGCCCGGCGTCGGCGGAAATCCTCAGGCCGTATTGGCCGCGCAGGGGGCGGCGTTGCGCGGCGCAGGTCTCGAACCGGTACCAGTCCGCGCCGAGCTCGGGCCGCGCCAGGCCGAACACCTCGGCGGCGCAGGAAAATTCGAACGCGCACAGACCCTCGTAAGCGAGCACGGCGACGCGTGGGTTGGGCGCTGCGGAACGGGGTTTCGACTTCGGCATAATCTGATCGATGCTTGGCATTCCTGCCAATAGTGCGCGGCGTGGGCCACGCCGACAATGGCGCATCGGCCCTCCGCCGGCTCAGCCCGATCCAGGAACCCATCATGCGCAACGCCGTCACCGAAATTCCCGCCGCGGCGCCCGAACAGGCCTTGCGGCACTTCCAGGCCCAGTTCGCCTTCGAAACCGATTGCTGGGATACCCACGAGGCCCTGCAGTCGGGGGAGCCGGGTTTCGTCCTGATCGATACGCGCAGCCCCCAGCTTTATGCCCAGGGCCATCTGCCGGGCGCGATCAGCCTGCCGCACCGCAAGATCATCGCTTCGAAGATGAGCGCTTATCCGCCTTCGACCCTCTACGTCGTCTATTGCGCCGGGCCGCATTGCAACGGCGCGGCGCGCGGGGCGCTCCGGCTCGCCGAGCTCGGCCTGGCGGTAAAGCTGATGAGCGGCGGCATCACCGGTTGGCTCGACGAAGGCTTCGAACTGGCCATCGGCGATAGGCCATGAATTGGCGGTTGGAGTGCGGCTTGCGTTGGCGGCGATGGATCCCCTAAAGCGGCCGAACTCGCAATACCGATACGCGGTTCCCTTTAAACCGGTAGGCGAGGGGATTTGCTTCGCAGCTTGAGGGAATGGTCGCATTGCCGCGATAAGCCGTGCGGCAACCGGCCTGCGATGTCACAAGCCGATGCGGTGAATCGACGGGACAGCGATAGCGAATCGATCCAACGCATCGATCCATGGATTGAATATGGCGGGGGCCGACCGCAGCTCATCAACCCCACCTCGAAGGAACCGCAATGAACGCTGCAAACCCGAAGCCTGCCCTGGTCCTCAGCAACCCGGCCGGCCTTTACGATCCCGCCCCCAACGGTTACTCGCACGTGGCCGAAGTCGCCGGCGCGGTGCGCTGGGTGTTCGTCGCCGGCCAGGGCGGCGAGACCGCCGACGGTGCGCTCGCCGACGACTTCCAGGCGCAGGTGCGCCAGGCCATGCACAACCTGGTCACCGCATTGGCCTCGGCCGGCGCGTCGCCGTCGGACGTGGTCAAGCTGACCGTATTGATCGTCGATCACAGCGAGGCCCGCCTGCATACGTTCGGCGCCGAACTGGCCGCGGCGTTCGGCAGCGAACATCGACCGACCTGCACCCTGATTCCGGTGCCGAGGCTGGCTCTGGACGGCATGCTGTTCGAGATCGAGGCGCTCGCCGCGGTCGCGGCCGGATAAACACCCTCAGGCCGGCGGCCAGTCGAGAGCAAGCCGCCGGTCTGTCGCGGCCGTAGCGGTCTATAATGGCCGTAGCGGCCGTGCCGGTTCGCAGCCCGCGGACGACCCGTCGCCATCCCCCCTCTCCGATACTCGCCGCGCAGCCGATGCTGCGTGGCGCGAACCGCTGGACGGGGGCCTGCAGGGAGCAGTTCATGAAGACGATCCATGGCTTGTTGATCCGCGCCGCCGCGTTCGCGGCCGAGCGCCATCGCCACCAGCGCCGCCGCGACGCCGAGGCCTCGCCCTACATCAACCACCCCATCGCCCTGGCCGATGTGCTGGCCAACGAAGGGGACATCGACGACACCACGGTCCTGTGCGCGGCCTTGCTGCACGACACGGTCGAGGACACCGAGACCGGCGCGGACGAAATCGAAGCGTTGTTCGGCGCGCGCGTCGCCGCGATCGTGCTGGAAGTCAGCGACGACAAGTCGCTGCCGAAGGCCGAGCGCAAGCGCCTGCAGATCGAGCACGCGCCGCATCTGTCGCGCGAGGCCCGGCTGATCAAGCTGGCCGACAAGATCTGCAACCTGCGCGACCTGCTCGCGCAGCCGCCGGCGGACTGGCCGGCGCAACGCAAGCAGGCGTATTTCGATTGGTCGGCGCAGGTTGTCGCCGGCGTGCGCGGCGTGCACCCGGGCCTGGAAGCGGTGTTCGACGCGGTCCACGCGCGCGCCGGCGAACTGGCCGAGCGCGAGCCGGCCTGATCTCGTGGCGGACGGGCTTCTGCGCTCGCGGGCGAGACCCTAGACTGGGATCTTTCGACTACGGCCCGCCTTATGTCCCCTCCGGTTCCGTTCCTGTCTCCGATCGTCGCCGGCGCCTGGCGCATGGCCGAGTGGAACTTCGACGTCCAGCAACGCCTGCACTGGATCGGCGCGGCGCTGGACCTCGGCATCACCAGCTTCGACCACGCCGACATCTACGGCGATTACGGCGTCGAAGCCCTGTTCGGCGAAGCCCTGGCGGCGAGTCCCGGATTGCGCGAACGCATCCAGATCGTCAGCAAGTGCGGGATCCGGCTGACGTCGGCGCGGCGCCCTTCGCACCGGGTCAAGTCCTACGACACCTCGCCCGCGCACGTGGTCGCTTCGGTCGAAAATTCGCTGCGCGCGCTGCGCACCGATCGTCTCGACCTGCTGTTGATCCATCGCCCCGACCTGTTGATGGACGCCGACGCGCTCGGCCGTTGTTTCGACGAGCTCAAGGCGGACGGCAAGGTGCTGCAGGTCGGCGTGTCCAATCATTCGCCTTCGCAACTGGCGCTGCTGCATTCGCGGCATTCGCTGGCGACCCACCAGATCGAACTGTCGCCGCTGCACCTGGCGGCGCTCGACGACGGCACGCTCGACCAGTGCCAGACCCTGGGGATGCGGCCGATGATCTGGTCGCCGCTCGGCGGCGGCCGCCTGTTCGGCCAGGGCGATGCCCAGGCCGTGCGCGTCCACGAGGTATTGACCGCGCTCGGCGAACGCTACGGCGCCTCGGCCGCGACGATGGCCTACGCCTGGTTGCTGCGGCATCCGTCGCGGCCGTGGCCGATCACCGGCAGCGGCCGGGTGCAGGGCCTGCGCGATGCGGTCGCGGCGCTGTCGATCGAACTCGGCGCCGAAGACTGGTATCTGATCTGGCAGGCCGGGGCGGGCCGCGAAGTCGCCTGACCGGTCCTGCGTCGAAGGCCGCATCGCGGCGGCCTTCGCTGAAGTCGGCCCGGCCGTATCGGCTCAGCCGAGCGGCCGGCGTTCGGCTATGGCCTTGAGTTGCGCGAGGCCGTCCTCGAAGTGCGCGCCCAGCCTCTTGTCGATGCTCGTGAACAAGCCGAACGCCTTGAACATGAAATTGCGCTCGCCGCTCATCGGCCAGGTGACCTCTGTCTTGTCGCCGACCCAGTCGTAGACCGCGACCACGCCCAGCGCCGGGCCTTGGTCACTGCGCTGCATCTTGGGGTCGAGCTTTTCGAACGGCGACCACGCCGTCCAGCGGCGGAAGTCCTCGACCTGAGCGAAGGCCGCGGCCGGGGGCGCGTCGATCGCGATGCTGCGGGCGACGCGGAACTGCGAGGGCTGCAAGGCGATCGCGATCGCGAGCGCGACGAGAATCGCAGCGATGGCGAGCAGGACGATCCTGAACATGGGCGTGTCCTGGCTGGGGCGAAGGGGCGGGCTCAGGGCGCGCGATTGTGCAGTTGTTCGAAACCTGCGGCGGCCCGCTGCACGTCGGCCGGGAAGTCTTCCATCTCCTGGACCTGGCGCACCTCGATGACCTCGTTGTCCGAGCCCGGGCAGCGTGCGGCCCAGGCGATGGCCTCTTCGCGCGAGGCGACTTCGATCATCCAGTAGCCGCCCAGCACTTCCTTGGCCTCCGGGAACGGGCCGTCGGTGATCTTCGGCTTGCCGCCGGCGAAGCTGACCCGCGCGCCCATCGACGGCGGATGCAGCCCGTCGAGCGCGATCAACACGCCGGCCTGCTGCAGTTCGCGGTTGTAGGCCATCATTGCCTCGACCGCTTCGGCGCTTGGCAGGGTGCCGGGGGCGGCGGATTCGTAACCTTTGGGAATCATCAGCATCATGAAGCGCATGGCGGTCTCTCCTGTCGAATGTCGTTATGGGGAAAGCTGTCGTTATGGGATGGCTGTCGTTATCGGCAAAGCGCGACCGGCCGATGCCTGGGCGCTCTTGTAATGACGACGTGCCGGCGCCGGCCGGATCGACACGCTCGCGAAAAAATTTTGCGGACCTCCGGATGGGGCCCACTTCGAGACAGACCGCTGTGCGGCGCGGAACTGAATCGCATCTGTCTCGGCCTCGCCGGCCTCCCTCTCGCTACAGCGCACTCCTGCTTACCATCGCCGCTTCATTGACCGAAGGCGAGGCGGTTATGAGCAGTCCGGGCAAGACCTGCGGCAGGCTGGCGGCGGTGCTGCTGATGACGGCGGCCTGCGCCGCCGGTGCGGCCGATGCGCCGGCGCCCGCCGCGGCCACGAAAGCGGTTCCCGACCTCGATGCCTATGCCGGGCCGGCGCAGCGAGTCGATATCGGCAAAGGCCGCCATCTGAATCTGCGCTGCAGCGGGCGGGGCGAGCCGACGGTGTTGCTGGAAGCCGGGTTCGCCGCCGACTCCCTGTCCTGGGCCAAGGCGCAGCCGCTGATCGCCGAACGCAACCGCGTGTGCGCCTACGACCGCGCCGGTGTCGGCTACAGCGACCCCGGCCCGCTGCCGCGCGATCTCGATGCCGACGTCGCCGACCTGCATGCCCTGATCGAGGCCGCCGATCTCGACACCCCGCTGATCCTGATCGGCCATTCCTACGGCAGCCAGGTGGTGCGCCGCTTCGACGAGCGTCATCCCAGGCAGGTCGCGGCGCTGGTGCTGATCGATCCCCCGGTCCAGAACGTCGCCGAGTTTTCCCCCGGTTACGCCCGGCGCGAAGCCGAGATCGCGCCGAAGATGCTGGCGATGTACCGCAGCTGCGAGCAGGGCGCGCGCGAGGGCCGGCTCAGCGCTACGCCGCCGGCCGAACTCAAGTCCTGCCTGCGCGGGCCGAACCCGAACTACAGCGCGCGCTTGAACGCGGCGATCCTGGCCTGGCGTTCCAAGCCGGCGTTCTGGGCCGGATTGATCTCGGCCTCGGAACACCGCGGCGCGCTGTACGACGCGCCGGTGCCGAAGAGCGAACGCCACGACGGCAAGCCGGTGCTGGTGTTGAGCGCGGACCGCCCGTATCCGGGCGCATCGCCGAAAGACCAGCAGTCGTTGATCGCGGCCCGCGAGCAGACCCATACCGCCCTGATCGGCACCACCCGCCTGGGCAAGCGGGTCGTCATCGAAAACAGCTCGCACGACATCCCGGTCGACCAGCCGAGCGCCCCGGCGATCGCGGTGTTCGAGGCGATGCAGATGCGCGAGCGGGCCAAGGCGAGGGACTGAGCGTTTTCGCAGGCGGGCCGGGCCGGAGGCGATCGTTTCCGACAAACGAACAGGCCGGCATTGGATCGATGCGTTGCGCGGGCTGCGATTGCGGCCTGCGGGACCGCGACCATCTCGGAGGCGATCACACTCGATTTCCAGAACACAAGGGACAATGGCGCCGACGTGATCGCGCATTGGTCCTCACCCGATCGCCGCACTCGGCGGCGGTTCGAACATACCGTCGGACAAGACAAAGGAGACAGCATGGATCTGGGCATGGTCGGTCTGGGGCGCATGGGCGCCAACATGGCCGAACGGCTGGTACGCGGCGGCCATCGGCTGGTCGGCTTCGACCCGACCCCGGCCGCGCGCGAACAGGCCGCGGCACGCGGCGTCGAAGCGACCGCGTCCCTGCGCGAACTGGTCGCCGCGCTGCCGGCGCCGCGCACGGTCTGGCTGATGGTGCCGGCCGGCGCGGTGGTCGACGCGACCCTGGCCGAACTGCTGCCGCTGCTCGCCGCGGGCGACGTGATCGTCGACGGCGGCAACTCCAACTACAAGGACACCATGCGCCGCGCCGCGCAACTCGCCGAGCGCGGCCTGCACTATGTCGACTCGGGCACCAGCGGCGGCGTGTGGGGCCTGAAGGAAGGCTATAGCCTGATGATCGGCGGCGACGAGGCCGCGGTCGAGCGGCTGCGCCCGATCTTCGAGAGCCTGGCGCCGGCGGCCGATCGCGGCTGGGGCCGGGTCGGGCCGAGCGGCGCCGGCCACTTCACTAAGATGGTCCACAACGGCATCGAGTACGGCCTGATGCAGGCCTATGCCGAGGGCTTCGCGATCATGGGGCGCAAGGACGAGTTCGGCCTGGACCTGCACCAGATCGCCGAGATCTGGCGGCACGGCAGCGTGGTGCGTTCGTGGCTGCTCGACCTGAGTTCGGATGCGCTGGCCAAGAACCCCGCGCTCGACGGCATCGCGCCCTACGTCGAGGACTCCGGCGAAGGCCGCTGGACCGTCGCCGAAGCGATCGATCTCAACGTTTCCGCGCCGGTGATCACCGCTTCGCTGCTCGAACGGCTGCGCTCGCGCGAGAAGGATTCCTTCGCCGACAAACTGCTGGCGGCGATGCGCAACGAGTTCGGCGGCCACGCCATCCGCAAGGAGTAGGCCGGCCCGTACCGGCCCGGCGCGGGTGAGTAGCGCGGAGGCGGCCGCGCAAGCGCTATGCTCGGGCCGGGCCATCGGAAGCCGCCGCCATGCCGAGCACGCCGTCTACCGTCGCTGCACCGGATCGGCCCGGGGCCGATCCGCTATCGTCGATGCTGCTCTCGTCCGAGCCGCTCTCGTCCGATCCGCTCCCGCCCGCCCCCGGACTGACCCGCCCGGGCGCAGCGCGCCTGGACATGGTCGACGCGTTGCGCGGGCTGGTGATCGCATTGATGGTGCTCGACCACGTCCGCGACTACTTCCATTGGCAGGCGTTCGCGTTCAACCCGACCGACCTGGCCAGGACCACGCCGCTGTTGTTCGCGACGCGCTGGATCACCCACCTGTGCGCGCCGAGTTTCGTCCTGCTGGCCGGCGTATCGATCTTCCTGCAGCAAGCCGGCGGCTATCCGCGGCCGGCGCAGTCGCGGTTCCTGCTCAGTCGCGGGCTGTGGCTGATCGGGCTGGAGCTGACCGTGATCGTGTTCGGTTTCAACTTCGCCTGGCCGTTCCTGTTCCTGCAGGTGATCTGGGCGATCGGCGTCGGCATGCTGGCGATGGCGGCGCTGATCTGGCTGCCGCGCACGGCGGTGCTTGCGCTCGGCATCGCCATCGTCGCCGGACATGGGTTGCTCGCCGGGTTCGATGCCAGCCGCTGGGGCGCGCTGGCGCCGCTGTGGACCTTGGCTATGCGGCCCGGCGCGGTGCCCGGCATCGAAGGTTTCGTCGCCTATCCGGCCTTGCCCTGGGTCGGCATCCTCTGTCTCGGCTATGGCCTCGGCCCGCTGTTCCTGCTCGATGCACCGCACCGACGCCGCGCCATCGCCGCGCTCGCCCTGGCGATGCTGGCGGCGTTCGCGCTGCTGCGCGCCGGCACCGGCTTCGGCGATCCCTCGCCGTGGCAACGCCAGGACGATCCGGTGTTCGATGCGATGGCCTTCCTCAACGTGTCCAAGTACCCGCCTTCGCTGCTGTATGCCCTGGTTACGCTCGGCGTGTCGCTGCTGCTGATGTTGGCGCTGGAGCATGGCCCGGGGCGGCTGCGGCGCATGTTGCTCGCGTTCGGCCGCACCCCGTTGTTCACTTACCTGCTGCATATCTATCTCGTGCATGGCCTGGCCTTGCTGATCGGCGTCGTCAGGGGTATTCCCGCGACGGTGTTCGTCGGCATTCTCGGCAATCCCGGGCGCATCGCCGAATCGGGTTGGGGATTGAGCCTGCCGGCGGTGTTCGCGGTGTGGCTGGGCGTGCTGGCGGCGCTGTACCCGCTGTCGCGCTGGTTCGCCGGGGTCAAGGCGCGAAGGCGCGATCGCTGGCTGAGTTATCTCTAGGCCTACGACCATCGTCTATCTGCGAAGGCGGCCCGCCGTATTCACGCGCGCGGTCACGTCTGAACGAATGCTGCGCCGCGCTGCGCGCTAGCCTCGTCGTGCGTCCGGCGCGGTGCAACGCGCATCGGCGGACGCGCCACGCCGCCACGCCGCACTCGACCCGCTCATCGAATACAGCCACGCCGCGCCGGCCCATCGGAGCGGCGAATGGCGAAGTGCGCGCGGCGCCCGCCAGACCTTGGTTCCTCACCTTCGGAGACGTCCCATGTCAGTGCACACGAAGACGCCGCGCCGCCCCTTGTTGCGGCGCTGTCTGCAATCGCTCGCCCTAGTCGTCGCTGCCACCGCCGCGCTGTCGGCCACGGCCGCGCCCAACTTTCCGTTCGGCAGCCACCGCCAGGCCTACGCCAGCGGTACCCTCAGCCCGAGCGTCGGCCGCGCCGCCGCCGATCAGTCCACCGCGTCGTTCTATCGCACCTGGAAGCAGCGCTACCTCGTCCCCGCCTGCAAGGCCGGCGAATACCGGGTCAAGGCCGACACCGGCGACGGCGCCTACGTGGTCTCGGAAGGGCAGGGCTACGGGATGCTGATCACGGTGATGATGGCCGGCGAGGACCCGCAGGCGCAGGCCTTGTTCGACGGCCTGCACCGCTACAACCGCGGCCACCCCAGCTCCAACGACAGCGATCTGCTGGCCTGGGCCCAGAACGCCAGTTGCCAGAACATCCTCGACCCGGACTCGGCCACCGACGGCGACCTCGACATCGCCTATGCGCTGCTGCTGGCCGATGCGCAGTGGGGCTCGGGCGGGGCGATCAATTACGCCGCCGAGGCGCGCCGGGTGATCGCCGCGATCCGCCGCAGCAACGTCAATCCGACCACCAGGCTGGTCAACCTGGGCGACTGGGTCGGCACCGATACGCCGAAACACTACTACGCCACCCGCAGCTCGGACTGGATGCTCGGCCACTTCCGCTCGTTCGCCAGTAAGCTCGGCGACAGCTACTGGACTGGCGTGCTGGGCGCGCACCAGACGTTGCTGTCGACGATGCAGGGCAGTTACGCGCCGAACACCGGCCTGGTGCCGGACTTCATCGTCAACACCAACACGACCGCGAAGCCGGCGCCGGCGAATTTCCTCGAGGCCGATACCGACGGCTACTACTCCTGGAACGCCGGACGGGTGCCGTGGCGGATCGGCATCGACGCCGCGGTCAGCGGCGACAGCCGTTCGCGCAGCGCCGCGCGCAAGCTGAGCCAGTGGATCCGGGTCAAGGCCGGCAACGACCCCTACCGCGTGCGCAGCGGCTATCGCCTCGACGGCCAGGTGGTCGAGAACTACAACAGCATGTTCTTCACCGCGCCGTTCGCGGTCGCCGCGACCGTCGACCCCGATGGCCAGGCCTGGCTCGACAAGCTGTGGAGCTATACCGTCTCCAGCGGCCCCAGCGACTACTACGGCGACAGCGTCAAGCTGTTGTCGATGCTGGCGGTGTCGAACAACTGGCTGAAGCCCTGAGCGGGCGCGGACCGTTGAACCAACCGCCCGATTAGGACAAGCGCCTAGGTCGAAAGTCTATGGAGTGTGCCCGGCGTCCCGATTAGGATCGGGACGCCGGTCGTCGATTGCGATGGGGCCGGCACCGACCATCCACGACAGGCGAGCGAACCGGACGGTTCGACGCCGCGGCGTTCGCGCCGCAATCGACGAGGCATAAGGGACCATGCGAAAGATTCTATCGACCTTGATTCTGGCCGCGGCCTGCGCGACGGCCACGGCGTCGCCCGACCGGGCACCGTTCGAAGTTCAGGGCGTGCTGGAGCAGCAAAAGCAGATTCGCGCCGAGGTCGAGGCCGGCAAGGGCGCCTACGGCGGACTCGATGCGAATGCCCGCCGCGAACTGGCGACGCGCCAGGAGCGCTTGGTCAAGCTGCTCGAAGGCCGCCGTTACGAAGATCTCAGCGAAAGCGAACGCGAAAGCGCGCACAGCGATCTGGCCTGGATCGCGCAGGCCGCGCGCGGCGTAGAAGAGAAACTGATCTGCGAGCGCGTGCGGCCGATCGGCAGCAACCGGGTCGAGCGCGTGTGCAAGACCGCGTCGCAGCGCCGCAAGGAACAGGAAGCCCGGGGCCAGGACCCGGAGCTGCTGCGCCAGCAGGGCCGGCCGACGATGTAATCGCCGCGGCCAGTGACCTGCCGCGCAGATCGGCCCGCGCGGCAGGCGGCCGCGTCATCGCTGCAGCGGATCAGTCGCAGCAGCGGCAGGGTTCGCCGTTGCCCGGGTACCAGCCCGGCAGCCCGCCGCAGCGGTCCTGGCAAATCTTGTAGCTGCACAGAGCCTGGTCGGCGGGCGCCGACGAGGCCGCCTGGGCGATGCCGAAACCGAAGCCGAACGCGGCCAAGGCGAATGCGGCGAGGAACCCGAAACCTTTGCGCTTCATGGGTGATTCTCCTGTCGTAGCGAATCGTCGTGGCGAATCGTCCGGCGCCGCGTGCCACGTTGGTTCGGCGTCGTCGGGGCAGGAGCGAGCGCCCGTGCCGGCGGCCACTGTAGGCGCCCGGGCAGTCGCGTACTGGCGAACGCGTCACCAAAGCGCGGGCGGCAGCGGATGAACAGGCGATCGCCGAGGCCGGGTGCGACCGCGCGCATTGCCCGCAGTCGTCGGCTCGCGCGATCATCGGCGCAACGATCGCCTCACGAGCGCCACCGCGTGTCCATGCCTTATCGCCGTCCGCTGCAGTCGTGCGCCATGGCGCTGATCCTCGCCCTCGGCGCCTGCGCGACCACGCCGCCGCATAACCCGCTCGCGCAATGGCAAGGTTCGCCGAACTACAACCAGCGCGGCGCACAGCTGATCGTGCTGCACCACACCCAGATGGAAAGCGCCGAGCGCGCGCTGCTGACCCTGCAGACCCGAAACTCGCAGGGACGGGTCAGCGCCCACTATCTGATCGGCGCCGACGGCCGCATCCATCAACTGGTCGCCGACGGCATGCGCGCCTGGCATGCCGGCGCCGGCAGTTGGGGCCCGGTCAGCGACCTCAACTCGGCCTCGATCGGCATCGAGCTCGACAACGACGGCAGCGAGCCGTTCGAACCGGCCCAGATCGACAGCCTGCTGCGCCTGCTCGAAGATCTGACCCGGCGCCTGGGCATTCCGCGCCATGCCATCGTGGCCCACGGCGATCTCGCGCCGACGCGCAAGACCGACCCGAGCGTGTTGTTCCCCTGGCGACGCCTGGCCGAGGCCGGCTTCGGCCTGTGGCCGCGCGCCGCGCCGGCCGAGCCGCCGCCGGGCTTCGATCCCTGGGTGGCGCTGCGCCTGGTCGGCTACGACCTGCGCGACCCGGGCGCGGCGCTGGCCGCGTTTCATCGCCGCTTCCGCGGCAACGAAGCGCGCGAGTGGCAGCCCGGCGATGCCGCGATCCTGTTCGATCTGCAACGCCAGCTCATGCAGTTGCCGGACGGCGCGCCGGTGCCGCCGGCGCCGCCGTTGCGTTGAGCGCTCAGGCCGCGGCCTCGTACGGCGCGGCCGAACGCGCATCGCGCAGCGCCCGCGACCACCAGCCCAGCCGCGACAGCATCGTGGTCATGGCCTTGCCCGCGGCCAGCGGCTCGCGCAGTTCGCCGTCGGGACCGAACTGGCGCCAGGCGCTGACCAGGTTGACGCTGTCGCGCAGGGTCACCGCGTGCAACTCGGCGAAGACCTGGCGCAGTTGCTCGATCGCGCGCAGGCCGCCGGAACTGGCGCCATAGCTGACGAAGGCGACCGGCTTGGCCTGCCAGGGCTCGTAGCACGCGTCGATCAGCGCTTTCAGCGGCGCCGGATAACCGTGGTTGTACTCGGGCGTGACGATCACGAAGGCGTCGGCGGCATGCAGGCGTTGGCGCAGCTGCTGCAATTGCGCCTCGTCCTGGCGCAGCACGCGGCCGGACAGCGGCCAGTCGACCGGATCGATGCGCACGGTGTCGAAGCCGCCGTGGCGGTCGATATGGCGCCGGGTCCATTCGGCGACGACGTCGCAGAAACGGCCCTCGCGCGCGCTGCCGTAGATCAGCGCGAGTTGGATGTTGGCGGACATGCGGGTCTGTGGCTGGGGAACATGCAGGCAGCTTAGAACCTCAAGTAATGTCGAGGTCAAGCGCTGCGTTGAAAACCACGTTGCGTGCCGCGGCGCGCGCCTACGCACCGGCCTGTTGCGTTGCGCCGCGACGGCAAGCCGTCGCGGGCGCGCTTTGTCCGCGCCGCGCCCTCAGGCTTCGGGCTTGCGCCGGAACTTGTAGATCACCGCGCCGACCGCGAGCGCGATCGCCGCGGCGATCAGGTTGGCGGTGCTGGCGCTGGCGAGCAGGCCGAGCGAAAGCACGATCGCCGCGACCGGAATGATCGGGCCGCCCGGCAGTTGCAGGGCGCCTTCGCTCTTGCCGTGGCGCTTTTGCAACACCAGCACCGAGACCGCGGTGCCGATGTAGGTGCACAGGCGCGCCACCACCGACAGCAGGGCGAGCTGCTGGAACGACCCGGTCAGGGCCAGCGCCAGCGCGACCACGCCGAGCAGCACCACCGCACGCGCCGGAGTGTGGAAACGCGGATGGATCGCCGACAGGGCGCGCGGCCCGTAGCCGTCTTTCGACAAGGCCAGCAGATAGCGCGGGCCCATCATCACCGTATTGCTGTTGGTGCCGAGGATCGAGATCGCCGCGCCGACCGTCAGCACCAGGGCCAGGCCGGTGCCGCTGAAATGCGCGGCGGCCTCGGCGAGCGGGCTCGAGGACTGGGCGATGCCCGGCAAGGTGCCCAGGGCGACCAAATGCACGGTGAAGTAAATGATGGTGACCAGGACGATCATCGTCAGCAGCGCGAACGGCACGTCGCGGCGCGGATTGCGGTATTCGCCGGCGGCCGCGGGCAGGTTCTCGAAGCCGGCATAGGCGAACAGCAGCAGCAACGCGGCCTCGCCGAGGTGATCCATCGGCATCGGCGCATCCGTGGACAGCAGCGAAGCATCGAAATAGAACGCGCCGATGGCGACGAACAACAGCAAGGGCAGCAGCTTGCCGACCGCCAGAGCGACCCCGGCCCGCGCCGCGGTGCGCACGCCGATGACGTTGATCAGCACCAACAGGGCGAGCGAGCCGGCGACCACCAGCACGCGCGCGACGCCGCCCTTGGCGGCCGGCCAGAACAGCCCGACCGCTTCGGCCAGGCCGTTGCTGAGCGAGGCTGCGGTGGAGATGCGCGTGACCAGCAGCATCCAGCCGACCTCGAAACCGGCGAACGGGCCGAAGGCTTCGCGGGCATACAGATAGCCGCCGCCGGGTTGGTCGAAATAGCTCGCCGCCTGGGCGTAGCACAGCACCAGCAGCGCCACCGCGAAACCGGCCAGCAGCACCGCCCACAGGCTGGCCGGGCCGAGCAGGGCGGCCGCGGTCGCGGGCAGCAGATAGATGCCGCTGCCGATCACGTCGTTGATCGACAGGCCGACGATCTGCCAGCGGCTGACGGCGCGGACGGTGCCGGGGCGTCCGTCGTCCGAAGCAGGGGCCGCGTGGGCGGCGGGCGAGGACGAAACGGGCGCGTGCGGCGTCGGCTGGCTCAAACGGTGGTTCCCCTCGCTCGGTGGCGGTGCGGCGGACCGCATGCGGCGCCGATCTCGTCGCACCTTAGTGCCTGCGGCCTGCCGCTTTCAATCCGCACTGCGGCATGTCGCCCCGCGCGCAGCGCATAAGCTGGCCGGGCGCGGTCGTCGTGGCTGGCGGCCGACGCGTGCGAGCCTCGCGGTGCCGTCCCGACGCGTCGGGCTGCGCCGGGGAGCGCCGAGGTGCGCCAAGCCGGATCGATCGGCCGCGCTCGTAAACGTTTTGTTGTGTTCAGCCGCCGGCGTGCCTCCGCCGGGAGCGGGAACGAGGCCTGGCGCACGGTTTCGGCGGTTCATCGGGCCGGGTCTACCGTGTATCGCCGGCGGGCGGGTTAAGGATCCGTAGCCGGGAGGCTTCGCGGCGCGTTTTCGTTCATGCCGATGACGGCAGTGTGCAGGCCGTGCCTCGCATCACGGCACGCGTTGCAGCAACGACGATTCCCGATCCGATCCGTTCGGACACACGACACCGGAGGTAACCGCATCCATGAAGACCACGATTCGCACCGCACTGTACGGCCTGGCCGCGATCAGCGTACTCGGCCTGGCCGCTTGCGCGAGCAAGGGCGAGACCACCGACGCGCCGGCGGCATCGAGCGCGCCGGCGGCCGAAGCCGCCCCGGCCGATGCGGCGGCTCCGCCGGCGAGCGGCGACGGTTCGGGTACCTGATTCCAGGACGGCGGCCATCGCCCGCGATGGCCGGCCCCAGCCAACGCAGAAGGGCGGCCGCGAGGCCGCCCTTTCTGTTGCGCGCGGCCAGGGCGTACGGGCTGGCCGGCGCTGCCGGCTGAACGCGATCTTGGCAATCGTGAACCCAGCGCCGCCGGCCTGACCTTCGGCGCTGGCGCTGCCCGCCGGCGAGCCTAGAATCGCGGCGAATGAACGCCCGTCCGCCCGCCGCCGCCCTGCGCATCGTCGCCATCCTCGTCCTGTCGACGCTGGCCGCGGGTGCGCAGGCGCGCACCGTGTACCGCTGCGTGCGCGACGGCACTGTCAGCCTCGCCACCGCGCCCGAGCCCGGTTCGCGCTGCGTCGCCAAACAGTTCGACGACAACGTCGCCAAGCTGCCCAATCTGTGGGGCGAGATGGGCGTGATCAACGGCAACCTCTACGAGCGCCAGCAGGACGGCAAGACCGTCTACAGCACGCGCAAGCTGCCCGGCTCGGTGCGGGTGATGGGCTTCACCGTGGACACGCCGCCCGGCGAGCCCGCGCATCCCGGCCTGGGCAAGGTCGGCAAGGCCCAACTCGACAAGTACCCGGCGCAGTTCCGTTCCGCGGCCAAGGCCAACGGCCTCGACGATGCCTGGTTGCGCGCGATCGCCCATGCCGAGAGCGGCTTCGACGCAAAGGCGGTCTCGTCCAAGGGCGCGCAGGGCGTGATGCAGTTGATGCCGGAGACGGCCAAGGAATACGGCGTGCTCGATCCGTTCTCGTCGGCCGAATCGATCAATGCCGGCGCACGTCATCTCAAGGCGTTGATGCGGCGCTACAAGGGCGATTTGATGTTGGTCGCGGCCGCCTACAACGCCGGCATCGGCACGGTGACCCGTTACGGCGGCGTGCCGCCGTATCGCGAAACCCAGGAATACATCGCCAAGGTGCAGGCTCTGCACCAGCGCTATCAACTCGCGCTCGGCACGCGCAAGCCGGTGTTGAAAGCCGCGCAATAAGCGCCGCCCTCTCCCGGCTTGGGGAGAGGGCGGGCCGTGTCGGCCTTACAGCGGTGTCAGGCGCAGCAGGCGCGCGCCGGTGCCGTCTTCGAGCACCCAGACGTCGCCGTTCGGGCCTTGCTCTACTTCGCGGATGCGCTTGCCCATCGGATAACGCTCGGCCTCGGCGGCGGTGCTGCCGCTGAAGCGCACGCGGATCAGCGCCTGCGAAGCCAGGCCGCCGATCAGGCCGTTGCCGGCCCAGGCCGGGAAACGGGTGCCGGAGTAGATGATGAAGCCGGCCGGCGCTATCACCGGTGTCCACCAGGCTTCCGGCGCGTTGAGGTCGGGGCGGGTGCTGTGGCGCGGGATCGGCGTGCCGTCGTAGTGGTCGCCCTGCGATACCAGCGGCCAACCGTAGTTGGAACCGCGTTCGATCAGGTTGAGTTCGTCGCCGCCCTTCGGCCCCATCTCGTGGATCCACAGCTTGCTCTGCGCATCGAAGGCGATGCCGAGCAGATTGCGATGGCCGTAGGACCATACCGTCGCGGCGACGCCGCCGCGGCCGTAGAAGGGATTGTCGGTGGGCACGCTGCCGTCGTCGTTGAGGCGGATGACCTTGCCGAGCGAGGAGTTGAGGTCCTGGGCGGGGTCGAACTTCTGCCGCTCGCTCGAGGTGATCCACAGCTTGCGGTCGGGACCGAAGGCGAGTCGGTGGCCGTAGTGATTGCTGCCGCTGACTTTCGGCTGGCGCCAGATCACCCGCAACTCGCTCAGCGAGGCGCTGGTCGAACCGATGTTGAGCCTGGCGCGCGCGACCGCGGCGCCGGCGGTGCCGGTGGTGCTGCCGCGTTCGGCGTAGCTGATGTAGACGTATCGGTTGGTGGCGTACTGCGGATGTAGGATCACGTCGCCCAGGCCGCCCTGGCCGCCATAGGCGACCGCGGGCACGCCGGTGACCGTGCGTACGCTGCCGCCGATGGTCTGCAGCTTGAGCACGCCGCGCTTCTCGGTGACCAGCAGGCGGCCGTCGGGCAGGAAGGTCATCGCCCAGGGTTCGTTGAAGCGCGCGACTTCGGTCGCGGTGAACGGCAGCGCCTTGGCCGATTCGGCCGCGCTGTTCGTGTTGGCACGGTTTGCGCTGGCATGGTCGAGCGCGCTGGCCGCGGGCGCGGCGAGGGCGCCGAGCAGCGCGGCGGAGCAAACGAGGGAGAGCATCGAGCGGTTCATGGTGGGTCTCCGATGTCTGGCAGGCGTGGGGTTTGAGGCCGGCCGAGAGTGCCATCGAAGCACCGCCGGTCTTGCGACCGGATCGGCAATTCACGGCGCACGCGCGAGCGCCGCCGCGATTCGCAAACGCGATCACGCAGGCAATGAGGCCTGGACGCTACGAAGTCGTGAGCATGCCGCCGCCGCGCGCCGGATTCAGGCGAAGGCCTTGAGCGAGTCGAACGGCAGCAACTCGGCGCCGACCGCCTCGCGCAGCACCCGTGCCTCTGCCTGCCGCAGCAGATCGTGGTCGCCGTCGATCACCACCAGGATGCGGCCTTGCTGGATATGCGCGTCGAACTTGCGCCGGATCGGGTCGGGCAGGGCCGAGCCCATCAAGGCCGAGGCCCAGCAGCCGACCATGGCGCCGGCCGCGGTCGCCGCCGCGGCGCCGGCGATGGTCAGGCCGATCGGAGTGACGACGACGGCGAGCAGGCCGGCGAGCAGGCCGGTGGCGCCGCCGTAGCCGGCGCCGCGCAGCGCCGCCGACATCAAATCGGTATCGGCTTCCTTGCGCTCGTTCGGAATCGATTCGAGCTCGATGTCGGAACGCGCGATCAGCAGGATGTCGTCGTCGCGCACGCCGGCTTCGAGCGCGGCCTGCATGGCCTCCTGCGCGGTGGCGAGGTCGGGGGTGCTGAACACATGACGGGTCTTCATGTCGCTCTCCGGATGCGGTCCGCCGCTTCGCCGGGGCGCCACCGTGGACGCTCGCCGTGAGCGCCCGCTGCCGAGGCATGCAAGAGCGCCGATCGCATCGGGCCGGCCAGCGGCGGCTGCCGGTCCGCGCCGTATCGTCGTCAGCTTCCGCCGCGGTCGATGAGTCCAGGGTGAGCGCGCGCACGCAGGCGACGAACGGTCGCCGCCGCAGACAGGAACGAGGAATCACTGGACGCCGGATTCGCGGCGGCACCATGCTATGGCGAGTCCGTCACCGGGGCATCGCCATGTTGCCGAGCGTCGAAGTCCAATGTCCTTACTGCGGCGAGCCGATCGACCTGGTCGTCGACGATTCCGCCGGCGATCAGCGCTATATCGAGGATTGCCAAGTCTGCTGCAGGCCGATCGTGGTCGCGGTGAGTCTCGACGAGGACGGCCAGCCGCAGGTCGCGGTCTACGCGGAAGACGAGGCGTGAGCCCGGCGGCGACTTGCCGAAGCCTGGTCCCGGTACACGCCCGGAGGCGGGATTGACTCCGGTGGCGGGCACGAAACCGGTCGCTGCCGCGGGCGCCAGTACGTCCCGGCAAGCGTCCGCCGAGGTATTGAGCGCCCGCGCGCTGAATCGCGCGCTGCTGGCGCGGCAGTCGCTGCTCGAACGCAGCGGCGAATCCGTGCCGGCGATGATCGAGCGCCTGCTCGGCCTGCAGGCGCAGGCGCCCAACCCGCCGTATCTGGGGCTATGGACGCGCCTGCGCGATTTCGCCCTCGACGATCTGACCCAGGCGTTGCGGGCCCGCGAGGTGGTTCGCGCGACGATGATGCGCGGCACCTTGCACCTGGTCAGCGCGCAGGACTATCGACGGCTGCGTCCGGTGTTGCAGCCGGTCTTGCAGCGGCTGTCGTTGCAGAGCGGGCATGCGCGCGCGTTGAAAGGCCTGGACCTCGCGGCGGTGCGCCGAGCCGGCTTCGAAGCCCTGCGCGCGCAGCCGCTCAGCGCGACCGCGCTCGGCGAAGCCTTGCGTGCGCACTGGCCCGGGCACGACGCCAACGAACTCGCTTTGCTGGTGCGCGGCGCCGAGCCCTTGGTGCACGTGCCGCCCGCGGGCCTGTGGGATTCGCACAAGCCGGCCTGTTTCGCCACCGCGATCGACTGGCTGGGCGCGTCGATAGACGACAGCGCCGGCGAAGACGCGATCGACGCGATGCTGTTGCGTTATCTCGGCGCGTTCGGCCCGGCCAGTGCACGCGATGCGACGACCTGGTCCGGACTGACCGCGGTGCGCGAGCGCCTCGACCGTCTGCGTCCGGGCTTGCGGGTGTTTCGCGACGAAGCCGGCACCGAGTTGTTCGACCTGCCCGAGGCGCCGCGTCCAGACACCGCCGCGCCGGCGCCGGCGCGGTTGCTGCCCGAGTTCGATAACGTCCTGCTGTCGCATGCCGAACGTTCTCGCATCTTCGACGAGTCCCGGCGCGGCGCGATCTTCACCCGCAACGGCTTGGTCGCGGCGACGATCCTGGTCGACGGTTTCGTCGCCGGGACCTGGAAACTGCAGCGCGACGCCCGCTGCGCGACGCTCAGCATCGCCCCGTTCAAGCGGCTCAAGGCTGCCGATCGCCAGGCGCTGGAGCGCGAGGCCGAGCATTGCCTGCGGGTGACGGCGCCGGAATCTGCGCAGCGCGAGCTGCGTTTTGTCGCGGCCACGGCCTGACCAGGTTGGACCTGCGCTCGCGAACGGATCGCGTCCCGGCGCATGCGGGCTTGAATACGCGGTTGCACGACGCTCTCATCCCACCGGTTGACCGGCCATTCGTAAACGTTGTGTTGCGTTCAGCGAATGCGCATCGGTCGCGCGCAGGCAATTGACGCCGCAGGTCACGTTTTGCCGTGCTCCGGTCGCTCAATTCGCCGACGGCCTAACGGCATCGGCCACGGTTGTGGTTAAGCCAACGTAGCTTTAACGCTTGTGGACGCCGATCGGTTCAGAAGCGCGGCGGCAAGGTGGACACGTGCGGTAAGTCCACCGGCATCGAGACCGCGCAGTACAGCAAACTCATTCCAGGAGACACTCATGAACCAGATTTCCCGCAAGTCGCTGATCGGTACCTTGGCTCTGGTCGCATCGCTGTCCGCGCCGCTCGCGTTCGCACAGTCCACCAACGCCGCGCAGACGCCGCCGACCGAAGATGCCGCCGCGGCGGCCACGGGCGCGCAGGACACGGCAGCGGCTAGCGCCGCACAGCCGACCGCCGCGGCTCCGCAGAAGAAGAGCTGGGCCGACGTCGATGGCGATAAGGACGGCAACCTGAGCAAGACCGAGGCCGCCGCGGTCCCCGCGCTGGGCCAGGTCTTCGAGCAGGCCGATTCCGATGCCAACGGCGCGCTGACGCCGGACGAGTACAAGGCTTACGTCGCCAAGGTCCAGTCCAACGGCGGCGCCAAGAACGGCGGCTGATTACCGCCTATCGGGGTGCAGGATCTCCTGCGTTGTGTGTGAAAGGGCGGCTTCGGCCGCCCTTTTTTATGGGCGCGACTTTTACCGCCCGGCGGTTTGGCCGGTGGCAGTGGTGGGGCGCGGCTTCCCGGGGGAGGGCCGTCGCGATCCGTCGATAGGACCGACCTGCGGCCCGGTTGCGGCCCTAGAGGCGCTCCCTCGCGCGACCCAGGCGATCGGCGGCCTTCGAGAGCGACGCAGGGCCGACGTACGAGCGGCCGATCTGTCTATCGCCGGCCCCCGCAGCTTCAAGGCGGGTCCAATTGGTAGCTCACTTCTTGAGGAGAAGGCGACTCGCCCCGCGTCCAGAGACCGGTACGGACCGTTTAACTGAATCGTTCAGCCATCTCATTCAGTTACGGACAACGGTTCAGCGAACCCGGCGCGTAACCGACAAACGGTCGTCTAAATTGGATGACTCCGGAGCAATCTGTGTTTATCGTCACATTAATGGGCTGTGGGGTTAGTAGATCGTTAAACGCAAGCTACTAAGCACATTAACTGTCGATTGCCTGTTCGGCGGCGTCCTGTCGCCTTCGAACAGAGGGGTTGAGTGGGGTTTGGTCCGGTTGCGGCGATAGGACTCTCAGGGGGAGGGGACATGGCTCGACGAGATACCGCGCAAAAAGTTTCATTTGAAACAAATTCGGCGCCGGTCAACCTCAATAGTTCCCGGCCGCTGCGCCGCCTCCGCGGGCGTATCCGGCCCGTTTCACCCCCGCTGGCGCCAAGTGGCGCCGTAAGTAAACAAAGTGACGCTTTGGGGCACATCCAGACCGAACCGCTTTTAGAAATCTTCAGATTTCATAAAAGTGAGACCAGTGGCACAGTTTTTGCAGCCGCACTGAGCATGTCCGTGTCCGTTTTTCCTTCCTGCCAGGACCGCCCCCTCCCCAGGTGAGGAGCGAATCCGGCAGGCCGCCTGTGACGCAGGCAGGCGGCAGTCGCTCGAGATCGGGCGATGGGGAGGAGGGGCCGGGGAAGGAATCCAGCACTTAGCTAGCAACACGTCGCGTGCCAACGAGCTCGGCACGGCGGCAATCGGGGAGCAAACAGCGTGATCGCCAAATTCCAAGCCCTCGCGACAGCATTCAGCCGTCGCATGATCATGCCGGCCGCGTTCGCGGCCTCCCTCTTGCTGTCCGCGGACCCGGCGCAGGCCCAGGCCGTCAACACCGCGACCGTGACGCCCCCGACCGGGGTGACCGATCCGACCTGTAACGTCGCCAACCCCCCGTGCAATAGCGCGACCGACAGCGACTCGATCCTGGCCTCCCTGACCCTGGTCAAGACGGTCACCAACGACAACGGCGGCACCGCGATCCCAACCGCCTGGACGCTGCAGGCTGCGGGCCCGACCCCGATCAGCGGCGCCTCTGGCGCTACCGCCGTCACCAATGCCCCGGTCAGCCCGGGCAACTACACCCTCTCCGAGACGGGCGGCCCGAGCGGCTACACCGCCGGCACCTACAGCTGCGTCGTCAACGGCGGCGCGCCGGTCGTGTCCAACAGCCTGACGCTCGCTTTCGGCGACACCGCGACCTGCACCATCAACAACAACGACGACGCGGCTACCTTGACGCTGGTCAAGACGGTGACCAACGACAACGGCGGCACCGCGACGATTAGCGACTTCCCGCTGACCGCGACCGGCCCGACCACGATCACCGGCGTCAGCGGCACCGCGACGGTGACCAATGCACCGGTCAGCGCCGGCGTCTACACCCTGACCGAAGCTTCCGTGGCCGGTTACACCGCCGGCGCCTGGAGCTGCACCGCGGGCACTTTGTCGGGCAACAGCCTGACCTTGGCGAACGGCGTCTCGGCGACCTGCACGGTCGTCAACGACGACCAGGCCGCGACCTTGACCCTGGTCAAGACGGTGACCAACGACAACGGCGGCACCGCGACGATTAGCGACTTCCCGCTGACCGCGACCGGTCCGACCACGATCACCGGCGTCAGCGGTACCGCGACGGTGACCAATGCACCGGTCAGCGCCGGCGTCTACACCCTGACCGAAGCTTCGGTGCCCGGCTACACCGCCGGTACCTGGAGCTGTACCGCGGGCACTTTGTCGGGCAACAGCCTGACTCTGGCGAACGGCGTCTCGGCGACCTGCACGATCGTCAACGACGACCAGGCGGCGACCTTGACCCTGGTCAAGACGGTGACCAACGACAGCGGCGGCACCGCGACGATCACGGACTTCCCGCTGACCGCGACCGGCCCGACCACGATCACCGGCGTCAGCGGCACCGCGACGGTGACCAATGCACCGGTCAGCGCCGGCGTCTACACCCTGACCGAAGCGACCTTGGCCGGTTACACCGCCGGTGCCTGGAGCTGCAGCGCGGGCACCTTGTCGGGCAACAGCCTGACCTTGGCGAACGGCGTGAGCGCGACCTGCACGATCGTCAACGACGATATTCCGCCGACGCAGACGATCGCCAAGACCATGGCCAATGCCGACAACGACGGCAGCGGCACGGTGTCGCTGGGTGACGTGCTGACCTACACGGTGACGGTGACCAATACCAGCACGACCACGAATCTCAATAACGTGGTGGTGAGCGATCCGACCATCACGCCGACGGGGGGCTCGACGCCGTGCGCAAGCGTCGCACCGGGTGGAACCTGCACCTTGATCGGTACCTATACGGTGATCGCGGCCGACGTGTCCGCCGGTTCGGTCAGCAACACCGCGACTTCGACCAGCGCTATCTGCCCGGCAGGGAGCACCGATCCAGCGTGCACCACCACGTTGACCACGCCGGTGACGGCGCTGAGCCAGACGATCGCCAAGACCATGGCCAATGCCGACAACGACGGCAGCGGCACGGTGTCGGTGGGCGACGTGCTGACCTACACGGTGACGGTGACCAACACCAGCGCCAGCGGCAACCTGACCAACGTGGTGGTGAGCGACAGCAAGATCACCCCGAGCAGCACCACCTGTGCATCGGTGGCGCCGGGTGCCACCTGCGTGCTGACCGGCACCTACACGGTGACGGCGGCCGACGTGACCGCCGGCAACGTGGTGAATACCGCGACTTCGACCAGCCCGGTCTGCCCGGTGGGCAGCACCGACCCGGCCTGCACCACCACGGTGACCACGCCGGTGACGGCGCTGAGCCAGACGATCGCCAAGACCATGGCCAATGCCGACAACGACGGCAGCGGCACGGTGTCGGTGGGCGACGTGCTGACCTACACGGTGACGGTGACCAACACCAGCGCCAGCGGCAACCTGACCAACGTGGTGGTGAACGACAGCAAGATCACCCCGAGCAGCACCACCTGTGCATCGGTGGCGCCGGGCGCGACCTGCGTGCTGACCGGCACCTACACGGTGACCACG
Source organism: Lysobacter sp. 1R34A (assembly GCF_051217035.1). Taxonomy (NCBI): domain Bacteria; kingdom Pseudomonadati; phylum Pseudomonadota; class Gammaproteobacteria; order Lysobacterales; family Lysobacteraceae; genus Lysobacter; species Lysobacter sp. 1R34A. The sequence goes on along the minus strand of NZ_JBPKJP010000008.1, from coordinate 56,397 downwards.
GCCGATGTGACCGCCGGCAACGTGGTGAACACCGCGACCTCGACCAGCCCGGTCTGCCCGGCGGGCAGCACCGATCCGGCCTGCACCACGACGGTGACCACGCCGGTGACGGCGCTGAGCCAGACAATCGCCAAGACCATGGCCAATGCCGACAACGACGGCAGCGGCACGGTGTCGGTGGGCGACACGCTGACCTACACGGTCACCGTGACCAACACCAGCGTCAGCGGCAACCTGACCAACGTGGTGGTGAGCGACAACAAGATCACCCCGAGCACGATCACCTGCGCGAGCGTCGCGCCGGGTGCCACCTGCGTGCTGACCGGTACCTACGTGGTGACGGCGGCCGACGTGACCGCCGGCAACGTGGTGAACACGGCGACCTCGACCAGCCCGGTCTGCCCGGTGGGCAGCACCGACCCGGCCTGCACCACGACGGTGACCACGCCGGTGACGGCGCTGAGCCAGACGATCGCCAAGACCATGGCCAATGCCGACAACGACGGCAGCGGCACAGTGTCGGTGGGCGACGTGCTGACCTACACGGTGACGGTGACCAACACCAGCGCCAGCGGCAACCTGACCAACGTGGTGGTGAACGACAGCAAGATCACCCCGAGCAGCACCACCTGTGCATCGGTGGCGCCGGGTGCTACCTGCGTGTTGACCGGCACCTACACGGTGACGGCGGCCGACGTGACCGCCGGCAACGTGGTGAATACCGCGACTTCGACCAGCCCGGTCTGCCCGGTGGGCAGCACCGACCCTGCGTGCACCACGACGGTGACCACGCCGGTGACGGCGCTGAGCCAGACGATCGCCAAGACCATGGCCAATGCCGACAACGACGGCAGCGGCACGGTGACGATGGGCGACGTGCTGACCTACACGGTGACGGTGACCAACACCAGCGCGAGCGGCAACCTGGCCAATGTGGTGGTGAACGACAGCAAGATCACCCCGAGCAGCACCACCTGTGCATCGGTGGCGCCGGGCGCGACCTGCGTGCTGACCGGTACCTACACGGTGACGGCGGCCGACGTGACCGCCGGCAACGTGGTGAATACCGCGACTTCGACCAGCCCGGTCTGCCCGGTGGGCAGCACCGACCCGGCCTGCACCACGACGGTGACCACGCCGGTGACGGCGCTGAGCCAGACGATCGCCAAGACCATGGCCAATGCCGACAACGACGGCAGCGGCACGGTGTCGGTGGGCGACACGCTGACCTACACGGTCACCGTGACCAACACCAGCGCGAGCGGCAACCTGACCAACGTGGTGGTGAGCGACAGCAAGATCACCCCGAGCACGACTACCTGTGCATCGGTGGCGCCGGGTGCCACCTGCGTGCTGACCGGTACCTACACGGTGACGGCGGCCGACGTGACCGCCGGCTCGATCAGCAACACCGCAACCTCGACCAGCCCGGTCTGCCCGGCGGGCAGCACCGATCCAGCGTGCACCACGACGGTGACCACCCCGGTGACGGCGCTGAGCCAGACGATCGCCAAGACCATGGCCAATGCCGACAACGACGGCAGCGGCACGGTGTCGGTGGGCGACGTGCTGACCTACACGGTGACGGTGACCAACACCAGCGCGAGCGGCAACCTGACCAACGTAGTGGTGAGCGACAGCAAGATCACCCCGAGCACGACTACCTGTGCATCGGTGGCGCCGGGTGCCACCTGCGTGCTGACCGGCACCTATGTGGTGACCGCGGCGGATGTGACCGCCGGCTCGATCAGCAACACCGCAACCTCGACCAGCCCGGTCTGCCCGGCGGGCAGCACCGACCCGGCCTGCACCACCACGGTGACCACGCCGGTGACGGCGCTGAGCCAGACCCTGGCCAAGGCGATGACGGGTAACGCCGACGAAGACGGTTCGGGCACGGTGTCGCTGGGCGACACGCTGACCTACACGGTCACCGTGACCAACACCAGCGCGAGCGGCAACCTGGCCAATGTGGTGGTGAACGACAGCAAGATCACCCCGAGCACGATCACCTGCGCGAGCGTCGCGCCGGGCGCGACCTGCGTGCTGACCGGTACCTATGTGGTGACCGCGGCGGATGTGACCGCTGGCTCGATCAGCAACACGGCGACCTCGACCAGCCCGGCTTGCCCGGCGGGCAGCACCGATCCGGCCTGCACCACGACGGTGACCACGCCGGTGACGGCGCTGAGCCAGACCCTGGCCAAGGCGATGACCGGCAATGCCGATGAAGACGGTTCGGGCACGGTGTCGCTGGGCGACACGCTGACCTACACGGTCACCGTGACCAACACCAGCGCAAGCGGCAACCTGACCAACGTGGTGGTGAGCGACACCAAGATCACCCCGAGCACGACTACCTGTGCATCGGTGGCGCCGGGTGCCACCTGCGTGCTGACCGGCACCTACGTGGTGACCGCGGCCGACGTGACTGCGGGCAGCATCAGCAACACCGCGACCTCGACCAGCCCGGCCTGCCCGGCGGGCAGCACCGACCCGGCCTGCACCACGACGGTGACCACGCCGGTGACGGCGCTGAGCCAGACCCTGGCCAAGGCGATGACGGGTAACGCCGACGAAGACGGTTCGGGCACGGTGAGCCTGGGCGACACGCTGACCTACACGGTCACCGTGACCAACACCAGCGCGAGCGGCAACCTGACCAACGTGGTGGTGAACGACAGCAAGATCACCCCGAGCACGACCACCTGCGCGAGCGTCGCGCCGGGCGCGACCTGCGTGCTGACCGGTACCTATGTGGTGACCGCGGCGGATGTGACCGCTGGCTCGATCAGCAACACGGCGACCTCGACCAGCCCGGCCTGCCCGGTGGGCAGCACCGATCCGGCCTGCACCACGACGGTGACCACGCCGGTGACGGCGCTGAGCCAGACCCTGGCCAAGGCGATGACCGGCAATGCCGATGAAGACGGTTCGGGCACGGTGTCGCTGGGCGACACGCTGACCTACACGGTCACCGTGACCAACACCAGCGCGAGCGGCAACCTGACCAACGTGGTGGTGAGCGACAGCAAGATCACCCCGAGCACGATCACCTGCGCGAGCGTCGCGCCGGGCGCGACCTGCGTGTTGACCGGCACCTACGTGGTGACCGCGGCCGACGTGACCGCCGGCAACGTGGGGAACACGGCGACCTCGACCAGCCCGGCCTGCCCGGCGGGCAGCACCGACCCGGCCTGCACCACGACGGTGACCACGCCGGTGACGGCGCTGAGCCAGACCCTGGCCAAGGCGATGACCGGCAATGCCGATGAAGACGGTTCGGGCACGGTGAGCCTGGGCGACACGCTGACCTACACGGTGACGGTGACCAACACCAGCGCGAGCGGCAACCTGACCAACGTGGTGGTGAGCGACAGCAAGATCACCCCGAGCACGACCACCTGCGCGAGCGTCGCGCCGGGTGCCACCTGCGTGCTGACCGGTACCTACGTGGTGACGGCGGCCGACGTGACCGCCGGCAACGTGGTGAACACGGCGACCTCGACCAGCCCGGCCTGCCCGGCGGGCAGCACCGATCCAGCGTGCACCACGACGGTGACCACGCCGGTGACGGCGCTGAGCCAGACCCTGGCCAAGGCGATGACCGGCAATGCCGATGAAGACGGTTCGGGCACAGTGAGCCTGGGCGACACGCTGACCTACACGGTCACCGTGACCAACACCAGCGCGAGCGGCAACCTGACCAACGTGGTGGTGAGCGACACCAAGATCACCCCGAGCAGCACCACCTGCGCGAGCGTCGCGCCGGGCGCGACCTGCGTGCTGACCGGCACCTATGTGGTGACGGCGGCCGACGTGACCGCTGGCTCGATCAGCAACACGGCGACCTCGGCCAGCCCGGCCTGCCCGGTGGGCAGCACCGATCCAGCGTGCACCACGACGGTGACCACGCCGGTGACGGCGCTGAGCCAGACCCTGGCCAAGGCGATGACGGGTAACGCCGACGAAGACGGTTCGGGCACGGTGAGCCTGGGCGACACGCTGACCTACACGGTCACCGTGACCAACACCAGCGCGAGCGGCAACCTGACCAACGTGGTGGTGAGCGACAGCAAGATCACCCCGAGCACGACCACCTGTGCATCGGTGGCGCCGGGTGCGACCTGCGTGCTGACCGGCACCTACGTGGTGACCGCGGCCGATGTGACCGCCGGCAACGTGGTGAACACGGCGACCTCGACCAGCCCGGCCTGCCCGGCGGGCAGCACCGATCCAGCGTGCACCACGACGGTGACCACGCCGGTGACGGCGCTGAGCCAGACCCTGGCCAAGGCGATGACGGGTAACGCCGACGAAGACGGTTCGGGCACGGTGTCGCTGGGCGACACGCTGACCTATACGGTCACCGTGACCAACACCAGCGCAAGCGGCAACCTGACCAACGTGGTGGTGAGCGACAGCAAGATCACCCCGAGCAGCACCACCTGCGCGAGCGTCGCGCCGGGCGCGACCTGCGTGTTGACCGGCACCTACACGGTGACGGCGGCCGACGTGACCGCCGGCAACGTGGTGAACACGGCGACCTCGACCAGCCCGGCCTGCCCGGCGGGCAGCACCGACCCTGCGTGCACCACGACGGTGACCACGCCGGTGACGGCGCTGAGCCAGACCCTGGCCAAGGCGATGACCGGTAACGCCGACGAAGACGGTTCGGGCACGGTGTCGCTGGGCGACACGCTGACCTACACGGTCACCGTGACCAACACCAGCGCGAGCGGCAACCTGACCAATGTGGTGGTGAACGACAGCAAGATCACCCCGAGCACGATCACCTGCGCGAGCATCGCGCCGGGCGCGACCTGCGTGCTGACCGGTACCTATGTGGTGACGGCGGCCGACGTGACCGCTGGCTCGATCAGCAACACGGCGACCTCGACCAGCCCGGTCTGCCCGGCGGGCAGCACCGATCCAGCGTGCACCACGACGGTGACCACGCCGGTGACGGCGCTGAGCCAGACCCTGGCCAAGGCGATGACGGGTAACGCCGACGAAGACGGTTCGGGCACGGTGTCGCTGGGCGACACGCTGACCTACACGGTCACCGTGACCAACACCAGCGCGAGTGGCAACCTGACCAACGTGGTGGTGAGCGACAGCAAGATCACCCCGAGCACGACCACCTGTGCATCGGTGGCGCCGGGTGCCACCTGCGTGCTGACCGGCACCTACGTGGTGACCGCGGCCGACGTGACTGCGGGCAGCATCAGCAACACCGCGACCTCGACCAGCCCGGCCTGCCCGGCGGGCAGCACCGACCCGGCCTGCACCACCACGGTGACCACGCCGGTGACGGCGCTGAGCCAGACGATCGCCAAGACCATGGCCAATGCCGACAACGACGGCAGCGGCACGGTGACGGTGGGCGACGTGCTGACCTACACGGTGACGGTGACCAACACCAGCGCCAGCGGCAACCTGGCCAATGTGGTGGTGAACGACAGCAAGATCACCCCGAGCACGATCACCTGCGCGAGCGTCGCGCCGGGTGCGACCTGCGTGCTGACCGGTACCTACGTGGTGACCGCGGCCGACGTGACTGCGGGCAGCATCAGCAACACCGCGACTTCGACCAGCCCGGTCTGCCCGGTGGGCAGTACCGATCCGACGTGCACCACGACGATCAACACTCCGGTGGTGCCGTCGACGGTCAGCTACACCAAGTCCTCCAGCACGGCCGGTCCGGTCGTGGTCGGCGACGTGATCACCTACACGTTGACGACGACGGTGGCCAACGCGCAGACCATCGGCGCGCTGACCCTGACCGACACGCTGGGCGCTGGCCTGGATTTCGTGGCGGTGACCAGTGCCGGCAGCTACGCCTGCAACGCTGCGAACCCGCTGGTCTGCACGCTGCCGGCGGGCACCGTCCCGGGCGCCTACGTCGTGACGTACACGGCGCGAGTCAACGCTCAGGCCACCGGTTCGGTGACCAACGCGGTCGTCGCTACGGGCACGGACAACCCGACCTGCACCGGCACCTGCACCACCACGACTCCGGTGACGGCGTCGGCGGTGAGCTACGAGAAGACGGCGAGCACCGCCGGTCCGGTCGTGGTCGGCGATGTAATCACCTACACCTTGACGGCCACGGTGACCAACGCGCAGACGACGGGCGTGACCACGCTGACCGACACGATGGGGTCCGGCCTGGACTTCGTCGCGGTGACCAGCGCCGGTGCCTTCACCTGCAATGCGGCCAATCCGTTGGTGTGCAGCCTGCCGGCCGGTACGGTGCCGGGCAGTTACGCGGTGACTTACACCGCGCGGGTCAACGGCCAAGCCGGCGGCAGCGTCAACAACGCGGTGGTCGGTACCGGTACCGATGCGCCGAACTGCAGCAACGTGGGGTGCTCGGTGACGACGGAAGTCGCGCCGCCGGTGGTCAGCTACACCAAGTCGGCCAGTACGGCCGGCCCAGTGGCCGAAGGCGACACGATCACCTACACGCTGACGACGACGGTGGCCAATGCGCCGACGCGCAACGCCCTGACCCTGACCGATACCCTCGGCACGGGTCTGGACTTCACCGCGGTGACCAACGCCGCCGGCTACAGCTGCAACGCGGCCAACCCGCTGGTGTGCACCTTGCCGGCCGGTACGGTGCCGGGCACCTACACGGTGAGCTACACCGCGAAGGTCAACGCACAGGCATCGGAAACGGTGAACAACACCGTGGTCGGCACTGGTGCGGACAACCCGTCCTGCGTGGGCGCGTGCACCACCAGCACCACGGTTGCGCCGCCGCCGATCCTGCGGGTGATCAAGCAGGCCTCGCCGCGCGACGTGAAGATCGGCGACCTGGTCCGCTACACAGTGACGGTGGAGAACACCGGTACCGTCGACGCGATCGACGCGACCCTGGTCGACACGCCGCCCGCGGGCTTCACCTTCGTCGACGGTTCGCTGTCGGTCGCCGATCGCGACGGCGTCGGCCGCCTGGTCGGCACCTATCCGATCCAGGTCGACCAGGTCGACATCGCCGCCGGCGAGCGCGCGACGTTCACCTACCTGTTGCGGGTCGGCGCCGGCGTGCGCGCGGGCATCCACTCCAACAGTGCGTTGATGCGCGACAACGGCAAGATCGTCTCGAACGTGGCCACGGCCGAAGTGCAGCTGATCGCCGATCCGTTGCTCGACCATGCCCTGGTCCTGGGCACGGTGTTCGACGACCGCGACGGCGACGGCTGGCAGGACAGCGCGGCGATCGACGATGCGCGGGTCCAGGGCGGCTTCGCTCCGCAGGCCTACCTGCCGAACTCGACCACGGTCGACCGCGGCAACGGTCCGCAGGCGGAACCCGATGCGAGCTCGCCGATGCTGCACGGCATCGTCCTGGGCAGCATCTCGGCCCGCCAGTCCGATGCCGATCCGGCCGATGCGCACCGCGTGGTGATCAGCCAGCGCCTGAAGGAGCTGAGCTTCACCGACGACTTCGCCTTGACCACCAGGCAGGGCGTGACGGTGCGGATGGATGCGGCCGGTACTACCCGGATCGAACGCAGCGGCGACGCGGCCAAGAACCTGAGCGCGGCGGCGCCGACGGTGGAGCGTCGGGTCAGCCCAACCGAAGGCGGCTACGTGGTCGACTACATCGTCCGCAACACCGGTGTCGACGAACGCGGTATCCCGGGCGTGCGCATCGCCTCGATCGAGGGCTTGTTGATGGAGACCGACCAGTTCGGCCGCTATCACCTCGAAGGCGTGGACGTGGGTACCCTGGAACGCGGCCGCAACTTCATCCTCAAGGTCGATCCGTCGACCCTGCCTCCGGGCAGCGTGTTCACCACCGACAACCCGCTGACGCGTCGCGTCACCCCGGGCCTGCCGGTCCGCTTCGACTGGGGCGTCAAGCTGCCGGCGGGGCTGATCGAAGGCGGCGAGGAGCAGGTCGAGATGGAGCTGGGCGAAGTCTTCTTCGCCCCGGGCAGCGCCGAGGTGCGTGCGCAGTATCTGCCGGCGGTCGAGAAGATGGCCGAGAAGATCAAGCAGCACCGCGGCGGCGAAGTGGTGATCAGCGCCAACGGCGATAGCGAGTCGCTGGCGTTCGATCGGGCTTCCGCGGTCAAGGCCGCGTTGGTCAAGCAATTGCCGGCCGACGTGCTGCAGGCGCTGAAGGTCAGCGTCCGCGGCAACGCCGATGACCCGGGTTCGCTGATCGTCGGCCTGGGCGAGGGCGGTGCGCTGCTGGGCACGGTGCTGTTCGATACCGACAAGGAGACCATCAAGCCGGAGTTCGAGCCGCTGCTCGACAAGGTCGCTGCTGCGCTGGAGCGCATGCACGGCGGCGTCATCGCGATCGTCGGTCACACCGATGTACGCGCTTCGTACCAATACAACACTGCGCTCGGCATGCGACGCGCCAAGGCCGTCTACGACGCGTTGGCCCAACGACTGAGCCCCGAAGTGCGCGCCAAGGTGCGAGTCGAGTCGAGTAACGATCCGACAGCCCCTGTCGACGTGAAGCGGAATTGAGGGGGCGGATCATGAAGATGAAAATGAAATTGCTGGACTACACCCTGATCAGCCTGTTGGCGGGCGCAGCCCCGTTGGCGACTGCGCAGGAGTCCACCAAGGAGGCCGCCGCCCAGACCGAAGGGGCCGCCGAAGCCGTGAAGTGCACCGAAGACGCGTGCAGCGGCGAAGACGGCTTGCTGTTCAAGCTGCGCACGCGCAGCTACAGCAAGCCGGTCACCCAGGGCACGACGGCGAAGTCCTCGTCGGAAGCCCTGCAGCCGGACCGCCGCGTGACGGTGGCGCTGGAGCAGCCGGGCAAGGCGGTGGCGATCGGCAAGTGGTCGGTCAGCCTGCCCAACGGCGGCGTGATCTGGGCGACCGAGGATCCCACCCTCGGCCGGCCGGAGATGAACATCAGCAGCAGCAGCCTGGTGTCGTTCGACGGCACCAAAGTGCTCAAGCCAGTGCGCTTCTACGCGTACAACAACTATTCCTCGTTCATCCAGCGCGCCGAAGTGCTGATCTACCGCGCCAGCGACACCGACCTGGTCGATCCGCTGGCCAAGGTCGAGCTGCCGGTCGGTGCGATCAGCGAGGCCGAATGGGACGGCACCCTGCCGGCCGGTTATGAGGCGCGTGCCGGCGACGAACTGCTGTACCTCGTGCGTGCCTACGGCGCGGACGGCAGCGTCGACGAAACCTATCCGCAACGCATGCAACTGGTCCGGCCGGAAGAGGCCGAACGCGGCCTGCAGACCATGCGCAACGCCATGGAGCGCAAGCAGGGCACCTCGCTCGGCGTCGAAGAGGCGCAGCGCAACAGCCTGACCGAAGCGGTGTTCGGCAGCAGCACCCTGCGCCAGCAGAACATCGGCATCTACGGCTCGCGCATCCGCATCCAGGGCCGCAACATCCCCGAGAACTATTCGGTCACGATCAACGGGCGCAACTTCCCGGTCGACCTGGAACGCAAGCTGGTCGCCGAATACCTCGAGCCGATCGGCCGCCACGAGTACGACCTGCGCCTGAAGGGCGAGGGCGGCGAGATCAATCACAAGCTCGACATCGACGTCAGCGGGCGCTACATGTTCGCCGTCGCGATCGCCGATGTGACCGCGTCCAAGGGCAGCGCCTCCGGTTCGATCGAGCCTCTGGCCGGCGACGAGCACTTCGACAAGAGCTTCCTGCTCGAAGGCCGCCTGGGCTTTTATCTGAAGGGCAAGATCAAGGGCAAGTACCTGGTCACCGCCCAGGCCGACACGCGCGAGCGCGAGGTCAGCCAGTTGTTCAACGGCTTCTGGAAAGCCGATCCGCAGGACATCTTCCGCCGCCTCGATCCGGACCTGTATTACCCGGTCTACGGCGACGACTCGACCACCTACCGCGACGTCGACACCATGGGCCGGCTGTACGTCCGGGTCGATTGGGACAAGAGCCAGGCGCTGTGGGGCAACTTCGAGACCGGCATCACCGGCACCGAGTACGGCCAATACAGCCGTTCGCTGTACGGCGGCGCGGTGAACTGGCGCAGTCGCCGCAGCACCGTGCTCGGCGAGCCCGGCAGCGAACTGCGCGTGTTCGGGTCCGAGGCGCAGACCGCGCCCGGCCATAACGAGTTCATCGGCACCGGCGGCAGCCTGTACTACCTCAAGCACACCGACGTGCTGCCGGGCTCGGACAAGATCGTGCTGGAAGTCCGCGACGCCACCACCGGCCGGGTCGAGAACCGGGTCGACCTGGTGCGGGGCGCCGACTACGAGATCGACGAGATGCAGGGCCGCATCCTGCTGACGCGTCCGCTCGCGCAGGTCACCCGCGAGAACATCCCGACCTTGACCCGCGACACGCCCCTGGACGGCTTCACCCAGGTGCTGCTGGTCGACTACGAGTTCATTCCGAACGGCTTCGATGCCGACTCGGTCACCGCCGGTTTCCGCGGCAAGCATTGGTTCGGCAACCACGTCGCGCTCGGCGCGACTTATGTCGACGAGAACCGCGCCGGCGACGACTACACCCTGAAGGGCGCCGACCTGACCTTGCAGGCCGGCCGCGGCACCTACCTCAAGCTGGAGCAGAGCCGGACCGAAGCGACCAGCTCGCCGATCTTCTTCTCCGACAACGGCGGCCTGAGCTTCAACGAAATCAATTCCGGCCTCGACAACCGCAAGGGCGAAGCGCGGTCGGTGGAAGCGCGGGCCAACTTCAAGGAATTGGGCTGGACCGATCTGGACTGGTCGGCCGGCGCCTGGTGGCGACGCGTCGATCCGGGCTTCTCGATCTCGCGCTACGACCTGGGCCAGGAAGTCGAGGAACGGGGTTTCGAAGTGCTGGGCCAGTTCAATCCCTCGTTCAACATCTACGGCCGCTACAGCCGGGCCGAACGCGGCACCGAATCGCTGACCCAGGCGCAGCTGACCGGCGAATGGCGGATCAGCGACTCGACCACCTGGGCCGCTGAAATCCGCCGGGTGGAGGAGAACCGCGCCACCCTCGACGCCGCCGGCGTACTCGGCGCCCTGCAGTACAAGCGCCGCTTCGGCAGCAGCTTCGACCTGTACGGCACCGCCCAGGTGACCCTGGACGACGACGACGGCCGCTACGCCGACAACGACGCCTTCACACTCGGCGGCAAGTACGTGTTCGGCAATCTGTCGAGCGTCGGCGCCGAGCTGACCACCGGCGACCGTGGCGACGCGGCGCAGATCAACGCCGAATACCGCATCCAGCCCGACCACACGGTCTACGGCAGCTACACTTATTCGACCGACCGCACCGATTACGACCCGCTGTTCAACAACCGCCTCAACTCGGGTTGGACGCTCGGCCAGCGCTGGCGCCTGTCGAACCAGGTCAGCATGTACAACGAGAGCCAGTTCCTGAAGGCGCCGAACGAATCCGGCCTGGCCCATACCTACGGCATGGATTTCTATCCGAGCCAGGGCTGGAACCTCGGCTTCACCCTGCAAAGCGCACGCCTGGACAAGGAGATCGGCGAAGTCGATCGCCGCGCGGTCAGCCTCAGCGGCGGCCACACCTCGGCGGCGACGCAGTGGCAAAGCAAGCTGGAGTGGCGCGAGGACACTGGTGCGGAACGTCGCGAGCAGTGGGTCACGACGAATAACCTGACCCACAAGATCAACGAAAGCTTCCGGATCGCCGCCCGCTTCAACTACTCCGAGACCACCGACCAGATCAACGCCGAGGCCGGCGCCAAGTTCATCGAAGGCAACATCGGTTTCGCCTGGCGGCCCTGGAACAGCACCAAATACGCGCTGCTCGGCAAGTACACGTATCTGTACGACGTCTCGGCGCTGCCGCAGATCGGCGACAACGTGGCGTTCTACGATCAGCGCAGTCAGATCCTGTCGTTGGAAGGCATCTACAACCCGAACCACCATTGGGAGTTCGCAGGCAAGCTGGCGCGTCGCGAAGGCGAAGTGCGTTACGGCCGCCTCGAAGGCCAGTGGGCCGATTCGGCGACGACCTTCGCCGCCGTGCAGGCCCGTTACGAGTTCGCCGAAACCTGGCATGCGCTGGCCGAATACCGCTGGCTGGGCGTGCGCGACGGCGGCGACCGTCAGGGCTTCCTGGTCGGCGTGGACCGCGACATCGGCCGCAACTTCCGCGTCGGCGTGGGTTACAACTTCACCGAGTTCAGCGACGACCTGACCAACTTCGACTACGACCACAAGGGTTGGTTCTTGAATCTGGTCGGTACTTACTGACGAGGAGACACGGCAGTCGGGACTGCCGTGACCGACTGGCGGCGTGGGCTTGCCGAAAAGTCGGCGCGAGGTGGTGCCCGATGCGGTGGCGCCGCAGTTCGTGTTGGCGTTGTGCCAGCCCGTGCGAGTCGGGCGGCCGATCACTCATCGATGGAGCATGGACAACGACACGGGTGGCGACGATGCGGCGACGCGCTTACGCATGGGCCACAGCCTTGCACGCGATGTTCGGGCGATCGTCTGCCGCGTACAGATCCAGCGGGTCGCTCGCCAAACAGGAGCAGATAACTTGAAGGCCGTTTCCCCTTTCATGCGTATCGCGTTTTACGTGGCCGTCGCGAGTGCCTTGAGCGCCGTGGCAATGCCCGCATCCGCTCAGTTCACCGACCAGAACTGCAACGTCATCTGGGCCGAGACCAACACGAGTCCGACCAGCGTCGGTTTGTTTCGGGTCGATCCGGTCACACTGACCGCACAGCCGGTATCGGTGACCAATAACCTGACGGGCTCCGCTGGCTTGGCGATCGACGCACGCACCGGCTACCTCTATATCGTCGGCAACGACGACAACATCTATCGCACCAGCGGCGTCGCCGGGAACATGACCCAGGTCGCCACCGACATCGACGGTCCCGGTTCAGGTCCGGCGACCAATAAGTGGGCGCGAGCGACCATCCGCAACGGCGTGCTCTATGCGAATACGAGCGTGCCCACCACGGGCGGCGGGACGACGACGCATACCTGGACGACCAAGCGCTTTACGGTCAACGCCGATGGCAGCCTGACGCCCATCAGCGACCTCACCATTACCTTGAACAAGGCGAACACGCTGGACTACAGCGGCGGCGATCTTGCCCAGGACGACAATACCGGTCGTCTGTTCATGATGCTCAATCGTACCGGCAACGATTTTCTGTATTTCTATGAGGTCAACACCACGACCGGCTTGCTGACGCCGCTCATCACGTCGCTGGGGAATGGCGGAATCAGTAATCCGGTCGCGGGCATGGGGTGGGGCTCCTTCGCCGCGTACGGCGGTAATTTCTACATAGCGAGCGGATCGGGAAACTACGCTCTGTTGCCGACCGATATTCAGAGCAACCCGGCCATCGTTACCATTACCGGCGCGCCAGTGCCGAACAACGGTCAGACCGGGGCAGCCGACATGGCAGCCTGCGGCGCGCCGAAGTTCCAGATCACCAAAGCCGGGCAAGCCCGCGACGCGCAAGGCAATCCAGCCAGCGTGGTCGTCGTCGGCAGCACCATCGACTACACGGTGACGATCACCAACGTGGGCAGCACGCCGGCGACGGGCGCAAGCTGGTCGGATGCGCTACCGGTCGGCACCAGTTACGTGGCGAACACGGCTACGTTGAATGGCGCCAACCTCAACCAGGCGGCGTATCCGTTCGCGTCTAATTACCCAATCAATTCCGTGGGCAGGCCTGCAGGCACCATGGGCTTTCTCGCACCGAACAACGTAGCCACGCTGACTTTTCGCGTATTGGTCGACTCAGTGCCTGCCCCGACTGTGACGAATACTGCGACGACCGCATTCACCGGACCAATAGCGAGTCCGGCGCCGAACTGCGCTGTGGCCTTGACCGGCTACTGCGCGGTGCATGCCACTCCTGTCGGCACCACGCTCGCGCTGTCGAAGATCAGCAATGGCGGGGTCGGCTCGTTCGCCTTCACCGGTACCAACGGTGTGGCTGCGCAAACCCTGACGACGACCGTGGCTGGAACCCCGGTCAACGGCGCGGTGCAACTGCTGACTGCGACTGGAGTAGCGACGACAGTGACCGAAACCGCCGTCGTCGGCTACGCGGTAACCAGTATCGCGTGTACGGGGCTGGGCGCGGGGGGCACCGCAACGCCGAACCTCGCGGGTCGGACGGTGACTTTGGATGCCGCCGCGACGGCTCCCGGCGCAACGATCGTTTGCACCTTCACGAATGACGGCCAAGCCGCACTGAGATTGCAGAAGGCGCTCCCATTGGGACGCTTCGTCGCTGCCGATCAGTTCACCTTGTCCATTACGGGCCCCGGTGCTCCAGTTAGCGTGACCACGACCGGCGCCACGAATGTTCCGACTGAAGTCGCAATGCTGAGCTCGGCGCCGACAGGGACTACCTATGTACTGGGCGAAGCGGCTGCGAGCGGTGCGAATCTCGCCAACTACGTAACGACCTATGCCTGCACCAACGCCTTAGCGGGCGGACAGACTCCGAGCGGCAGCGGCGTTAGCTTTAATGTCGCCGCCGTGCCGGGCGACGACTTGACCTGCACGCTGACCAATACCCGCAACCCGATCTCGGATTTGGTCATCGCCAAGACCAACACCCCGGCCTCCGGCCCGAACGACCAGGCCAACGACACGCTGGCGCGCGGCGCGACTACGATTTATACCATTGCGGTCAGCAACAACGGCCCCGACACGGTTACCGGTGCAGTGCTCAGCGACCCGGCGGCCAATCGCAGCGGTCTGACCTGCACCGCGCCGCCGAGTTGCAGCGGCGCGGCCTGTCCGCCGGGCCTGACCCTGGCGCAGTTGGAAAGCGGCGTCGCCTTGGGCGCTTTGGCCAACGGAGCCTCCGTGGTCGTGACCCTGACTTGCACGGTCGACTGAGGCCGCGACATCTGCGCGCCGCCGAATCGCCGGCGGCGCATCGGCCCGAGGCGTCCGCCTGACGACGGGCACACCGGCGGACGGTTTCCCTCCGCGTCTGGACGCATCGCCGATCGCGTCGCTTGTTACTGCGACGCACCCGTTGCTTCTGCCTGAGTGGCAACCGCTATCGGTTTCGACGGCAATATCGCCATCGCCTCAAACTTCCGGCGCCTCGGCCGGCTGAAATGAGCCGCAGTGCTTATTCAAACTGAACCTTGCGAAACGCGCAGACGTATCTGGCCGAGGTGAGTTTCAATAACCGCCCGGCCAAAGACAAGTTTCGTTCGCGGGTTCTTTCGAAAATCCCGATTCAGTGTCACGCGGCTGACATTTACCGTCAATTAGCGCCCCAATAGGTGGGCTGGATAGGGCGAGGGCGAGGAGGAGTCGGCACGTAGCCGACACGAAGAGCGCTTTTCATCCCGATGTAAACCGTTTCATCGCGTAGTTGGCGAAACTTTGCCGGATCTGGGCAAAAACGTGACGGTTGGCACAGAATTTGTATTGCTATCCATAACAAGCGGCGGTTCGCGGCAGGTTGCCGGAGATCCGAGCGATGCAACCGGCAGCAAAAATCCGAGGCGTGGTGGATTTTGCTCATGGAGATTCCGGCGCACGGCTTTTATCTTGTTGCGCGGGCGGTGCGGGGTGTGCGGAGCGGGCAATTTAATTATTCCCGATTTCGCTGGCTGCGGCCTGGATGCATTGGCCTGCAACGGTTCGGATAACGATCGGCGGCGCACACATGAGGTCTGAGTTTCAAATGTAATTAATTGCAATGCGGTTGCTGGGTGCGATCCGGTGGACGCAGCCAGCCGGGTTGTGCCGGTCACCTGATAATCGGGGCCGAGCAATGTGGATATCGTTGCACATATCAAATTTTCATTTCGATCCGGATCCTGTTAAACGCACGCTTCGAGCAATCGTGTCGTGCCTGTGGTGTGCACTGAAGAACATTTAGTTTTCGCCGCGATTCGCCGGCGCGTTTCCAGCAAGAGAGGCTAAGGATGGCGGTAATGGACGAAAACCAGCGTTGGGCAGCCAGGGCGCAGGCCCGGCATCACCAATCCGTCGTCGCCCGCGACACGAATCGAGGCAGTCCGATTCCAAGGAGGTAATGCACTGCGTCAGTCGTCCGATCCCGGTTCGTGTCGATGGAATCGCCCCTATCGGCGACGACCCCTTCGGAACCCCCTAGACATACCCATAAGCAGATCACGCCGTGTGCAATAGCCATCCGTTTAACAGCGAACAAATCGACGATCCCGTAGACGAACTGGGAGCCGAGTCCATGTCCCAGTACGAAAGCGAGGAAGTGAAATTCACTCGGCTCGATGAGAAACAGTGGGCGGCCATCGAAGCCGTATTGCCGCGGACGGTCTATACGCGCAATGCCAGCGCCGACGATGCGCGACGGTTCGTCGAGGCCGCGTTGTGGGTCATGGCGACCGGGCGTTTTTGGACCGAGCTGCCAGAGGCGATGTATGGGCCCTGGCGCAAGAATTACGTCCGCAGCAACCGCTGGATTTACCGCGGCATGTGGCTGAGGGTGATCAATGCGCTCGGCCCGGACAGCGAACTGGCGGCGATGATCTCCAACTACATGAACTCGCAACTCGAGCGCCACCGGAAATTCGGTCGCCGCAACAACTTCCGCGACGAAAGCGGCGAGCCAGAGAACTGAGGTTTGCGTTGGGGATGGCCGCCGGTCCGGACCGCGGGCCGTGGCCATGGAGGAAGGCGCCGCTGGCCGCCGGGCAGGGCCCGGGGCGACGCCTTCTTCCACCTGCCGCGCATGGGTCTGGGGTGCGCTTCACCCGAGCGTCCCGATTCAATCCGGACCGAATATCCAGACCGAATATCCGACCGAATATCCCGACCGAACCGGGCGCGACCCGCCGATTGCGAGGCGTCCGACACCGCGTTCCCGGCGGCCCGTACCGGCACACTCTCTCCGTGCCGCCGGGCCGCCCTCCTTGAGCCTCCCCTGAAACCGGCACCGCCGCAGCCGCCCATTCCGACCGTTGCCGCATAGGCGCTGCCATCGGGCTGCGGGATAATGCCCGTCGCCGCGCGGTTTCCGCGCCGCGTACGCGCCGACCGGGACCGCCTCGGTCCGGTCCAATCCCCAGGCAGGGCCAGTCGCCCGTGCCCGATGATTCAAGGCAGACCCATGCTGGAACTGGTAGGTTTCGACGGCGACGACACGCTTTGGCATAGCGAGGGCTATTACCAGGAGGCCGCGGTCGAATTCGACCGGATCCTCAGTGCCTGGGTCGATGTCGACGACGCTTCGGTGCGCCAGCGCTTGCTGGCGGTGGAGCGCAGCAACCTCGCGCTGTTCGGCTACGGCGTCAAAGGCATGGTCCTGTCGATGATCGAGGCGGCGATCGACATCACCGAAGCGCGGATCTCCGCGGCCGGCATCCACCGGATCGTGCTGCTGGCCAAGGCCATGCTCGATCACCCGGTCGAGCTGCTGCCCGGCATCCGCGAGGCGGTCGAAGCGGTCGCGGCGCGCCACCGCATCGTCCTGATCACCAAGGGCGACCTGTTCCACCAGGAGAAGAAGGTCGCCCGCAGCGGCCTGGCCGATCTGTTCCACCGCATCGAGATCGTTTCGGAGAAGGACGACGCCAGCTACTCGCGAGTGCTGTCCGAATTCGGTGTGGCGCCGGGCGGTTTCGCGATGGTCGGCAATTCGCTGCGCTCGGATATCGAGCCGGTGATCGCGCTCGGCGGCTGGGGCATCCACATGCCCTATCACGTAACCTGGGCCCACGAGATGGAGCACGGCCTGCAGGCCGACCACCCGCGATTGCTGACCGTGGCCTCGGCCGCTGCGATCGCCGAGGCGGTGGCGCGCTGCGACGGCGCCGGCTGAGGCGCCTCGCCGAATACAAGCTGCCCTCGGCAGGGCCTCCGGGAAGGCGGCCACGCGCGAATCGGCGGCGCGACCTGGGTGCCGTGCCGCCCCCAACGGCGCTCCGCGACACGCGGTTCGTGACGGCGGTCATGCTCCGGTATCGGGGCAAGCGGTCGGCTCAGCGCCCGGCGCGCATCGACGGACGCGCTGCGCACGCGGTCGTGCCATTCGCCATCCCGCATCGCAGGTTTCGCAGCCATCTCCTCCTGAACCTTCCGCTTGCGCCGCCCCAACGGCGACTGAGCGGCGCGGGCAAGTGTGCGAACCATTAAAAACCGGTTCACCGTCGGAGGCTCACAGTCGCACCGTGCCTGCCGAGGAGCGGGCTTTACAGGAGACCGAGATGACCGCCTTTTCCCGCTGGCTCGCACCGATCGTCATCGCCGCCGGCATCGGCGCGGTCGCGATGCCTGCTCCGGCCCGAGCCGACGATCTGGCCCGGGTGATCGTCGATATCGCCGACGTGATCGTTCGCAACAACACTCCGTACTACCGTTACGGCAACTACGGTTACAACGACCGTTTGATCGTCGTACACGACCGTTATGGCCGGCCGACCTATTACCGCAACGCGCCGCGCTACGTCGAACACCGCTATCGCCCGGCGCCGCCGCGCTACAGCTACGGCCCGCGCTACTACGACCGCGACTGCAACCATCGCGGCAAGTGCAAGAGCACCTACTACGATCCGCGTTACGACCATCGTTACGACAATCGCTACTACGACCGTCACGACCGCGGCCGCTACGGCCGCCACGACAACGGCCGCTGGCGCGATCGCTACGACGACTGATCCGGGCGCCGGTTCACAGCCACACGACGGCGCCTCGGGCGCCGTCGTCGTTTGTCCGGGATCGCGGCGTCCGCCGAGGCGCGGCCCCGCAATGTTAGCCTCCCTCACCGGCACGACACGCCGTCGTCCATGACCGGTTCCGCCATCGTCCGAGGCCCGCCCATGCGCACCGTTAGCGAAAACACCATCGACCGTTCCGCCGCCTCTGCCCGCACTTCCGGGCCCCGCTTGCGTCCGCGACGCGCCTTGCTCGCCGCGCTGCTGCTGGCGGCGATCGCGGTGCCGGGCGCCGCATCCGCCCGCGGCTCGGTCGACTGCAAACTGAAGTTCAACATGTCCGGCTGGTCGGTGTTCTACAAGACCTCGTCGGGCAACGGCACCATCAGCTGCAGCAACGGCCAGAGCATGTCGGTGCGGATCAGCGCCAAGGGCGGCGGCCTGAGCTTCGGCAAGTCGCGCATCGTCAACGGCACCGGCGAGTTCTCCGGCGTGCATAACATCGGCGAAACGCTCGGCAGTTACGCTACCGCCGAGGCCCATGCCGGCGCCGCCAAGTCGAGCAAGGCGCAGGTCATGACCAAGGGCGAGGTGTCGCTGGCCCTGGCCGGCACCGGCGAGGGCTGGGATATCGGCGTGGCCTTCGGCAAGTTCACCATCTCGCGCTGACCGCGCGGGTTTCGCTGCATCGTTCTGAATCGCCCGCACCGGATTCCAGGAGCAGTCATCGTATCCCCGGCCGCAAGGAGGTCTCCATGTCCAACAAGCTCAAGACCCACTTCTTCGCCCTGACCGCGTCCGTCGCGGCTCTGCTGGGCGGCGGAACGGTCCAGGCGCAGGACGTCGCGGCCGGATGGAACCCGCGCAGCGGCGATGTCTGGGTGGACACTTGGCTCGGCGATATCAACCGCTACGGCGCCCGCTATCGGGAGCCGTTCGTCGATGAAATGGTCCGCTATTACGGTGCGCCGCGCGAACTGGTCGGCGACTTGTTGAACGAGCGCCGCTGGACGCCGGGCGACGTGTACTACGCCTGCGCCATCGCGCAAGTCCTGGGCCGTCCCTGCCGCTACGTGGTCGACGAGTGGGACCGCGACCACGCCGAAGGCTGGGGCGCGATCGCCCAGCGCCTGGGCATCAAGCCCGGTTCGGCCGAGTTCCACCGGCTCAAGCGCGGCTTCGTGCCGACCTACGACCGCTGGGGCCGGCCGATCACCATCGATACCGAACTGCGGCGCGACTATCCGAACCGCCCTTATCGCGATTACGAACGCGAGCAGGCCAGCGCAGCCAAGGACAAGGCCGGCAAGGAAAAGGCAGCCAAGGACAAGGTCGGCAAGGACAAGCCCGCCAGGGATAAGAACGCTAAGGACAAGCCTGCCGCGCGAGGGCAGGGCAAGGGCGACAAGGGCAACGGCAGGCCCTGACGCCGCGACGCTGACTCGCACGACGACCGCGGCCGCCGTCGTCGTGTCCGGAGCTGCGGCCGCGGCGCCGGCCGGTTTATGATCGAAGCATGAGCGACGACACCTCCAACGAGTCCGCGCCGGCCCCCAAACCGGTGGTCGGCAGCGTCCGTGTGGTCGATTTCGAGCCGCGCTGGCGCGGCGAATTCGCCCGTCTCAACATCGAATGGCTGGAGCGCTGGTTCAAGGTCGAACCGGTCGACCGCGAGGTGCTCGGCGATCCGCAGACCCATCTGCTCGCCGCTGGCGGCCGGGTCCTGTTCGCGGTTGACGAAGCCGATCGGGTGCTGGGCACGGTCGCCTTGATGCGTCACGAGGACGGCCTGGTCGAACTGACCAAGATGGCGGTGGAGCCCTCGCTGCGCGGCGGCGGCATCGGCCGCAAGCTCATGGCCGGCGCGATCGAGGCCTTCGCGCAGATGGGCGGGCGCGAGTTGTTCCTGGAATCCAGCACCCGTCTCGGACCCGCGCTCAAGCTCTACGAAAGCGTCGGCTTCCGCCATCGTCAGGCGCCGCGTCCGGGCTCGCATTACCAGCGCGCCGACGTCTACATGGTCTGGGAACCCGACGCTCCGGCCTGAGGTGTTCACGGCGTCGAGCCGGCCCGGCTCAGGCCACGGCCGCGTCCTCTTGCCGCTGCTGCAGCTCCCACATCTGCGCATACACGCCGTCGAGCGCCCTTAGTTGTGAATGCGTGCCGCGTTCGATGATGCGGCCGGCGTCCATCACCAGGATCTGGTCGGCGTCCATCACCGTCGACAACCGGTGCGCGATCACCAAGGTGGTGCGCCCGATCGCGAGCCGGTCGAGCTCGGACTGGATCGCGCGTTCGGACTTCGAGTCGAGCGCCGAGGTGGCCTCGTCGAAGATCAGGATCGACGGATTCTTGAGCAGGGCCCGGGCGATCGCGACGCGCTGCTTCTCGCCGCCGGACAGTTTCAGGCCGCGTTCGCCGACCGGCGTGTCGTAACCGTCGGGTAGGCCGACGATGAAGTCGTGGATGTGCGCGGCGCGTGCGGCCGCCACCACCTCGTCCTCGCCGGCTTCGGGCCGGCCGTAACGGATGTTGTAGCCGATGCTGTCGTTGAACAGCACCGTGTCCTGCGGGACGATCGCGATCGAGCCGCGCAGCGAGGCCTGGGTCAGGGCGCGCAGGTCGCGGCCGTCGATCGCGATCGAGCCGGCGTCGACGTCGTAGAAGCGATACAGCAAGCGCGCCAGGGTCGACTTGCCCGAGCCGGAATGGCCGACCACCGCCACGGTCGCGCCCGCGGCGATCTCGAAATCGATGCCCTGCAGAATCTCGCGACGCGGGTCGTAGCCGAAGCGGACGTCGCGGAAGGCGACCGTAGGGCGCGGGGAAGCCAGCACCTCGGCGTCGGCCGAGTCGCGCACGTCCTGGCGTTCGTCGAGCAGGCCGAACAGGCGCTCCATATTGGTCAGGGCCTGCTTGACCTCGCGGTACATCATGCCGAGCATGAACAACGGTGCCGACAGCTGCAGCAGATAAGCGTTGACCAGCACCAGGTCGCCGACCGTCATCTCGCCGGCGACCACGCCGCTGGCGGCCAGCCACATCATCGCGGTGACGCCGAGCGCGACCACCAGGCTCTGGCCGAGGTTGAGCACCGCCAGGGTCTTGATGGACATGACCTGGGCGTTCTCCAGGTGGCGCAGGTTGTCGTCGTAACGGCGCGCTTCGTGCTCTTCGTTGTTGAAGTACTTGACGGTCTCGTAATTGAGCAGCGAATCCACCGCGCGCTCGTTGGCGCGCGTGTCGGCCTCGACCGAGGCCCGGTAATAGCGCGTGCGCCACTCGGTGACCGAAAACGTCCACAGTCCGTAGGCGAACAAGGTGCCGAGGGTGATCGCGGCATAGCGCCAGTCGTAGATCCACACCAGCACGGTGGTGACCATCGCCACTTCGAGGATCACCGGGATGATGGTGTAGATGGTCCAGTCGAGCAGGTCGGCGATCGAACTGCCGCCGCGTTCGACGTCGCGGGCGACGCCGCCGGTACGGCGCGCGAGGTGGAACTTCAGGCTCAGCCCGTGCAGGTGGCGGAACACCTGCAGGGTCACCTGGCGCGAGGTGCGGGCCATCACTCGGGCGAACACGACCTGGCGCAATTCGGTGAACAAGGTCACGCCGATGCGCGCGGCGCCATAGGACAGCAGCAGCGCGACCGGCAGCATCAGCGGCGTGACTTCGATATTGAGCCGGTCGATGAGCTGCTTGAGCGCCATCGGCACGTACAGGTTCAACAGTTTGGCCGCCACCACCATCGCCAGCGCGATCGCGATCCGGCCCAGGTAAGGCCGCAGGTACGGCAGCAGCGAAGCGATCACCGACCATTCGCCGCGCCGGCCGGCACTGCGGGCGACCGGTGTGGCGCCTTCGGTCTCGCTGGCGGGTTCGCTGGGGGGAGTGGCGGCCATGCCGTCCTGTGCGGTGGAAAGGGAAGCCGAGCATAGGACCTCGAGTGCGCTTCAGGTCAAGCGGCTGCCGTTCCGGCCGGTGCGGCCGCGCGGCTCGCTCGAAATACGCGTATAAGGCATGGCATCCTGGGGCGAGCGGTGCGGATGCGTCGGCATGCCCTCGGGCTTGCATCCCGCCCGGCCCGTCCCCGTCGTTACGCCTTCGCAAGGAGCACCGCAGGCATGAAAGCTGTCCTCACCGCGGCATTGTTCGCCGTTTCGCTTTGCGGCGCGGCCACCCAGGCCCTCGCCCAGTCGATGGGCCCTCCCGGCGAGCCCCGGATCCAATCCTGTTTCCTGCTCTACGACCTCAGCGGCGGCGAGATCGGCCGCACGCCGTCGGAGGCCTGCAGCCGCCGGGTCAGCCCGGGCGCGTCCTTCGATATTCCGCATGCACTCGCCGGGCTCGATGGCGGCATCGTCCGCGCCACGGAACGGGTCGGCGCCGACGGCGCCAGCGGCAGCGACCAGGACCTGGACTCGGCGCTGCAGTTCTCCGCACCCTGGTACTTCCAGCGCATCGCCCAGCGCCTCGGCGCCCAGCGCGAGCGCGAGTACATGGTCCGCTTCAACTACGGCAATGCCGACACCAGCAGCGGCGCGACCGACTTCTGGGACGGCGGCTCGCTGAAAGTGTCGCCTGACGAGCAGATGCTGTTCCTGCGCCGTTTCTTCCGCGACGAGTTGAGCGTCGACCGGCAACACATCGCCGACGTGCGTTCGGCCTTGCGCCAGCCGCCGGGCGTCGTCGTCGGCAGCTTCGGCGCGGCGCCGTTCGGGCCTTCGCCGCCGCGCGACGATGTCTCGGTCGCGGCCAAGAGCGCCTCGACGGTGATGGACGGCAGGGAAGGCGTGCGCTGGCTGGTCGGGCAGGTCAAGCGCGGCACCCGCCAGTACGTGTTCGTCAGCTGCGTCACCGGGCCGAGGAACCTGCCGCAGAACGCCGCGGTGTCCCTGGCCGAGCGCGAACTGCGCCGCGCCAACGTGTTCTGATCGGGCTTTGAACTTCGGGCTCCCGCCAGCGGCGCCCGTCGCCCTTGCGCCGGGCCGCATCGAACCAGCGCCCTGCCTGGCCGGCAGGGCGATATGCATTCGCAGAATCGTCGGTCTCAGTTTGGATTCGACGGCGTCCGTTTCGGTGACGGGAGTCATGGACGCGAAGCCGCCCCACCCGGTAACCCTCGCATGCGGCCTCGGCCGCCCGCGGGGGCTTCGCCGTGCCGGTTCGCCGGACCGGGGGCGCGCGACCGGGCTTCGCGGTTTCCTTTCGGCCAAACAGGAGGTTTCGTCATGGGTACCACGCGCATCGATTTCGATAAAACATCGTTGATCAAGCCCAAGTACATTCCCGTCACCGAATCCGTCCGCGCCAATGGCCTGGCGTCCGGCGAAGAGCTGAAAAGCGCGATGGCCGAACTCAACACGCCGACCGTGCAGGAACAGGCGTTTCTCGACGAGTTCGCCAAGTAAGCGCCCCGGACCGGCGATCCCGCACGGCGCGCCGCATCGGCGCGTCCTGCGGTTCGCCGAGCCGCAGCTCAGGAGCGGGGAATGATTCCGTACGAACGAGAGCGCAGTCTGGACGATGCCAGCCGCGTCATCCGCGACTGCATCGCCCGGCGCGGCTGGACCGTGGAAACCGAGGATTTCGGCGGCGCGCTGACGACCGTCAAATGCAGCCTGCGCGATGCCGAGGGCGAGTTGATCAGCCGCGGTTTCGGCAAGGGCGATGCCGCGACCTCGATGGCCGGCGCCCTGCACGAGGCGGTCGAGCACTATTACTGCAAGGCGTCCCGCGTCTCGACCGCGGTCGAATACGTCGCCGCCGAACACTTCATCGACGATCCGCGCTACGCCGGCCTGCCGTTCCTGTCGGCGTTCGCCGACAATCGCGGCCGCCGCCTGGCCTGCCGGCGCTACCGTTCCTTCTTCGCCGGCCGCCGCGACATCCAGGTGCCGCTGTTCCTGAGCTTTCCCGACTATCCGGTCGCCGCCCAGGCGGACCTGCCGTCGGGCGCGCGGTTGGGCGAGGGCGACGATTTCGACTACCGCAGCGTGATCCGCTACAGCTCCAACAGCGGTACCGCGATCGGCGCCAGTCTCGAGGAGGCCGCCCTGCACGGGATCGGCGAGATCGTCGAGCGCGACGCCTGGTCGCTGTTCCTGCTCGCGCACTATCTCGGCGGGCCGGGCCGCTATGGCGCCTTGATCGATCGCGCCTGCCTGCCCGACGAAGTGGCACGGGTGCTGCGCCTGGCCGAGCATCGCATCGGCCGCAAGGTGTTGCTGATCGATGCGACCTCCGATCTCGGTTATCCGACCTTCATCGCCACCGTCGCCGAGCGCAGGCCCGAGGAGATCGTCCACCCGCACGGCTGTGGCGCGTCCTCGTATGCGCACTACGCGGCGATGCGAGCCTTGAGCGAGTTGGTGCAATGCGTGGACATCAAGCAGCACTCCGCGCATCTGGCCGAACTCGACCGGCTCGCGCTGGACGCGCTCGCCGCCTATCCGCGGCTGCAGGCCTGCGCTTATTTCGAGATCGACCGCGACCGTCTCGAGCGCGTCGACTGGCCGCATCCGGACAAGCCGCGGCTGGCGCCGGCCCTGCTGCTGCCCGAAGTCGTGGCCGACCTGGAAGCGCGCGGCATCGAGCTGTACTACGCGGTCAACCACAGCGAGGGCGACGATTACTGCGTGGCCAGCTGCGTGTCGTTCGAGCTGGAGCGGTTCTTCCTGGCGACGTCCGGCATCCTGATGGCGCCGGGGCGGCGCGGTCGCGAGTTCCTGGCCCGGTTGTCGCCCGCGAACGCATCCAGGCCGGTCGAGGCGGTGGAGCAGACCGGTTGAGGCGCGCCGGCCGGACGCGATGCTAACCGCGCCCGCGCACCTGTTCCCAGTCCAGTTCGAACCGCATCAGGTATTTGCGCAGCCGGTCGGCATCGTTGGTGCTGGTGCGGGCCGCGCGCGAAACCGCGAACAGCTCGCGCCCGGCCTGCGACAGCGACTTCGCCTGGCGGCAGATCCGCAGCACGTCTTCGAGCTGGGTGCGGTCGAAGCGGTCGAGCCCGGCCGCACGCTCCCCGAGCACCTCGTCGAGCAGGCCGTGGCGGGTGCCGGCGCCGTGCCACTGCCGGCGCAACCGGCCGATTTCCTCTTCGACCAGATCGGTGCGGATGCGTCCGCCGTCGGCCAGGGTCGCCAGGCGCATCACCGAGGCGCCGAGGTCGCGGAAATTGCCGGCCCAGGTCGCCTCGGGACTGCGCGCGAAAGCCAGATAGCGCTCGCGCGCTTCGCGGTTGAAGGTCACCCGTTGCCGGTTCTCGCGCGAATGGCGTTCGAGTTCGAAATCCAGGTTCGGCTCGATGTCCTCGGCGCGTTCGGCCAGGCCGGGCAGGCGATAAGTCCACAGGTTCAGCCGCGCCAGCAAGTCGTCGCGGAAGCGGCCCACGAGCACCGCCTCCTGCAGGTCGCGGTTGGTGCCGGCGATCAACTGGAAATCGCTTTCGACTTCCTTGTCGCCGCCGACCGGCAGGAAGCGCTTTTCTTCCAGCGCCCGCAGCAGCATCGCCTGTTCGTCGAGGCCGAGTTCGCCGATTTCGTCGAGGAACAGCAGCCCCTGATGGGCCGAGCGCAATAGCCCGGCGCG
Source organism: Lysobacter sp. 1R34A (assembly GCF_051217035.1). NCBI lineage: Bacteria > Pseudomonadati > Pseudomonadota > Gammaproteobacteria > Lysobacterales > Lysobacteraceae > Lysobacter > Lysobacter sp. 1R34A. The sequence goes on along the minus strand of NZ_JBPKJP010000008.1, from coordinate 30,214 downwards.
GTCGGTCGAGGCGCCGGTGTAGGCGCCCTTGATGTGGCCGAACAAGGTGCTCATCGCCCCGTCGCCGCGCAGGGTGGCGCAGTTGACCTCGACGAAGCGGCCCGGCAACTGATGCTTCTGTTTCTTCAACTCGAACACCCGGCGCGCGAGCTGGCTCTTGCCGGCGCCGGTAGGCCCCATCAACAGCATCGGCGACTTCGAGCGCGTCGCCACCGTCTCGATCTGCTCGATCATCCGGTTGAAGGCCGGGTTGCGCGTGGCGATGCCGCTCTTGAGCAGGTCGCGGTCGTGCAGCCGTTCCTCGGCGAAGCGCTGCGCGATGCGGTCGTAGCGCGACAGGTCCAGGTCGATCACTGCGTAGCTGCCCGGTGTTTCGCCGTTCTGCTTGCGCGGCGGTGCGGTCTGCAACAGGCGCCCGGGAAACAGGCGGCTTTCGGTCAGCAGGAACCAGCAGATCTGGCTGACGTGGGTGCCGGTGGTGATGTGGACGTAGTAGTCCTCTTCCTCGGGCTGGAAGTCGTAACCGCGCACGAATTCGTGCAGCGCCCCGTACACGCTCTCGAAATCCCAGGGGTCGGCGAGGAAGGTGTCGTGGCAACGCACCCGGGTTTCCGGCGAGACCTGGCCGAGGTCCTGGGCGACCACGGCGGCGAGCTTGCCGTAGCGGCGCTCGTCGACCAGCAGCTCGATCCGGTCCAGCAGCAGGTCCTCGTGCATGCCGAGCGACACCGTCGGCCGCCACTTCTCCCAACGGCCCGGGCCGAGCGCCGCGTCGAGCTGAGTGCCGAGCATGCCGACGACGACCTGACGTTTCATGTTTATACATCCATATATAAGGCGATCAGCAAGTATAGATAAAGAACCGGTAACGGAACCAGCGCGCCGGGCTTTGTGGCCGATAAATGCCTATAAATTCAAATAGATGGATTGGTGTCGGACGAGTTGGCACGGCGTTTGCGCTAGTACTCGGCAAGTCCGAACCGGAATGCCCCGATGGCCAACCCCACTCTCTTCGCAAGCTCCCGCGGCGCCCTGGCGCCGGCAGCCGCCTCGCACAACGAGGCCGGCGGCCTGGCCTATGGCCGCCGCGCGGAGTCGGCCCTGGCGCTGTACGCCGCGACCGGCTGCTTGAACGGCACCTTCTATGCGAGCGCCGGGGAGCAGTTGGAGCACGTGCTGCGACTGTGCGCGCAGGTGTCGCCGGAGTTCGTCGCCAAGACCGCGATCTACACCCGTCAGCGCGGGCACATGAAGGACATGCCGGCGCTGTTGCTGGCCAGCCTGACGGTGCGCGACGGCCAGACGTTCGAGCGCGCTTTCGCCCGGGTGGTCGACAACGGGCGCATGCTGCGCAACTTCGTCCAGATCGTTCGCAGCGGGCGGGTCGGCCGCAAGTCGCTGGGCTCGCAACCCAAGCGCCTGGTGCGGCAGTGGCTGGAGGCGGCGTCGGTCGAGCAACTGCTGGCCGCCGCGATCGGCCAGCAGCCCTCGCTGGCCGACGTGATCAAGATGGTCCATCCCAAGCCGGCCGATGCCGAGCGCGCGGCGCTGTACGCCTGGTTGATCGGCAAGCCTTACGACGCTGCGGCCTTGCCGGCGCTGTTGCAGTCCTACGAAGCGTTCAAGCGCTCGCAGGACGCTTCGATGCCGGGCTTGCCGTTTCAGTACTTCACCGGGTTGCCGTTGACGGTGGCGCACTGGACCGAACTGGCGCGTTCGGTGTCGTGGCAGGCCCTGCGCATGAACCTCAACACCTTCCAGCGTCACGGGGTGTTCGAGGACCCGGCGGTGGTGGCCGAGGTGGCGGCGCGCCTGACCGATGCCGACGCGATCCGCAGGGCGCGGGTGTTTCCGTATCAACTGCTGAGCGCCTACCACGCCGCGGCCGGCCTGCCGGCCGCGATCGTCGAGGCGCTGCAGGATGCGATGGAAATCGCGACCCGGCAGGTGCCGGTGCTGGCGGGCGAGGTGGTGGTAGCGGTGGACGTGTCGGGGTCGATGGCTTCGCCGGTCACCGGTTACCGCCCCGGAGCGACGACCAAGGTGCGTTGCGTCGATGTGGCGGCGCTCGTTGCGGCCTGCATCCAGCGCACGCAGCCGGCGGCAAGGGTGTTGCCGTTCGACACCCAGGTGCGCGGGCTGCGGCTGAATCCGCGCGACAGCGTGATGACGCAGGCGCAGCAGCTCGCGGCCTTGTGCGGCGGCGGCACCGCGGTCAGCGCGCCGCTGGCGCGGTTGAATCGCGAGCAGGCCCGGGTGGATCTGCTGGTGCTGGTGTCGGACAACGAGAGTTGGCGCGACACCCGTTCGGGCGGTGCGACCGAAACCATGCGCCAGTGGGCGCGGATCAAGGCGCGTTGCCCGCAGGCCCGGATGGTGTGCATCGACCTGCAGCCGACCGCGACCAGCCAGACGGTCGAGTCGCAGGACGTGCTGCACATCGGCGGTTTCAGCGACGCCGTGTTCGAACTGTTGGCCGTGTATGCGGCGCAGGGCGGCGATGCGGCGCGCTGGGTGGAGCGGATCGATTCGATCCCGCTGTGAGCGCGAACCAGGGATGGAGCCGCAGCGGCGCAGGAAGCGCCGCGACGCGAACGCAGGGATTGCGCCGCGTGGACGGGGCGACCCGTTGGCCGCACGCGCCAGGGAGGTGCGGTGCGGTCGCAGGAAGGCCGGCGGACAATGGGGTCCGCCGGCCGGCAATAGAGATAGAAGGGTAGATTTGCTTGCGAAGTATCGGCTCGTCGCTGCATTGCAGAAACGATGTTCATGTCTCTTGGACGCGGGTTCGAGTCCCGCCCGCCGCGAGGCGGTAGCTCAGATGGATAGAGCAGGAGCGTTTCGCCCTTACTTGTCGCATGGCAACGGCATCTGTCGGTCCATGGGGGCCGATAGATGTCCGGGCTTTCACAGAATAGAGATTGTCGTAACCGAGTTTGTCGATGCGCTGCGAATGCGTACGAAACTACTAGGTCGTGGGTTCGAATCCCGCTCGCTGCGAGGCGATAGCTCAGTCGGTAGAGCAAGTTTCGTCGGTCCTGGTCGCGGGGCATCGGCATCGGGCCGGCACAGGCCGGCTCCGATGCAGGAGGTTCCCCGACCGCGAATCACTCGAACCACCGGAAACATCCACAACAAGAATCGTTTCATCGATGCATGGCGAATGCTTGCGGAACTACATCGACTCCCAGGACGCGGGTTCGAATCCCGCCCGTCGCGAGACGGTAGCTCAGCCGGGCAGAGCCGGGAAATGTTTCGCTTCCCTCGTCGCCGTGCATCGACCTTTCACCCCAAGCCGCCCTCGCGGCCGCCGCGGGAGCCCGGCGCAAGGCGCTGGCTCTTCGGGCGTTCCCCCTTCATTGTGTGCGCAACAGAGAGCAAGACCATGAACATGAATCAGTACGATGTGATCAACGAGCCGGGCGCGGTGCCGATCAAGCATTGGACCCGCGGCGTGCCGCTCGAGGACGAGGCGCGCCGCCAGTTGCAGAACATCGCCAAGCTGCCCTTCATCCATCGCTGGATCGCGGTGATGCCGGACGTGCATCTCGGCAAGGGCGCCACCGTGGGTTCGGTGGTGCCGACCGTCGGCGCGATCGTGCCGGCCGCGGTGGGAGTCGATATCGGCTGCGGCATGATCGCGGTGCGTACCAGCCTGACCGCGCAGGATCTGCCGGACCATCTGGGCGAGGTGCGCGCGGCCATCGAGAAGGCGGTGCCGCATGGCCGCACCGTCGGCCGCGGGCTGCGCGACAAGGGCGCCTGGGCGAACCCGCCGGAGGCGTCGTTGCAGAGCTGGTCGAGCCTGAACGATGGCTTCGAGCGCATCGTCGCCAAGCACCCGAAGCTCGAGCGCAGCAACCACCTCAGCCACCTGGGTACGCTCGGCACCGGCAACCACTTCGTCGAGGTCTGCCTCGACGAAGAGCAGCGCGTGTGGTTCATGCTGCACTCGGGTTCGCGCGGAGTAGGCAATGCGATCGGCAGTCATTTCATCGAGCTGGCGAAGCAGGACATGCGCCGCTGGATGATCAACCTGCCGGACCAGGACCTGGCCTATCTGCCGGAAGGCAGCGATCATTACGCCGACTATGTGTTCGCGGTCGACTGGGCGCAGCGTTTCGCCCGCAACAACCGCGAGATCATGATGAAGCATGTGGTCGACGCGGTGCGCAAGGTCATCGCCAAGCCGTTCGAGGCGCAGGCCGAGGCGGTCAACTGCCATCACAATTACGTCAACCGCGAGCATCATTTCGGCAAGGACGTGCTGGTGACCCGCAAGGGCGCGGTGAGTGCGCGCAAGGGCGAGTTGGGCATCATCCCGGGCAGCATGGGGGCGAAGAGTTTCATCGTCCGTGGCCTGGGCAATGCCGACAGCTTCCACAGCTGCAGCCACGGCGCGGGCCGCGTGATGAGCCGCACCGAGGCGAAGAAGCGCATCAGCCTGGAAGAGCATGCGCGCGCGACCGCCCACGTGGAATGCCGCAAGGACGCCGAGGTGGTCGACGAGTCGCCGGCCGCCTACAAGTCGATCGATGCGGTCATGGCCGCGCAGAGCGACCTGGTCGAGATCGTGCATACGCTGCGGCAGGTGGTCTGCGTCAAGGGTTGAGACCCCGCTTCGACCTCGCACGGACTCGCAATTAATGGCGGCGGCCGCCACGGTCGCCGCGGAACGCAAAGGAGTACGGACGGCCGCCAGGCCGTCCGGATGGATGGATCGCAAGATGGAACTGATCGAAATCAGCGGGCACGAGGGCGGCGGACAGCTGCTGCGTACCGCACTGACCCTGAGCCTGTGCACCGGCACCGCGTTCGAGATGCAGCACATCCGTGCCAAGCGCTCGCGCCCGGGACTGATGCGCCAACACTTGACCGCGGTCGGCGCCGCGGCGCAGATCGGCTGCGCCCACGTACATGGCGCGCAGTTGGGCGCGACCACGCTGCGCTTCTTGCCCGGCGCGATCAACGCCGGCCGCTATCGTTTCTCGATCGGCAGCGCCGGTTCGGCGACCCTGGTGCTGCAGACCGTGTTGCCGGCGCTGTGGCGTTGCGCCGAGCCGTCGGAGCTGTCGATCGAGGGCGGCACCCACAACCCCTTGGCGCCGTGCGCGGACTTCATTGCCGATGCCTATCTGCCGGCCTTGCAGCGCATGGGCGTGGAGGCGAGCTTCGCACTGCTGCGCCATGGCTTCTTCCCGGCCGGCGGCGGTGCGCTGCAGCTGCGGGTGGAGCCGTGCGCGCAACTGCGCCGCTGCGTAATCGACCAGCGCGATGCCGAGCCGCGCCTCGACGCGACGGTGTTGCTGTCCGCCTTGCAGGACCAGATCGGCTACCGCGAGCTGGCGGTCGTCGCCGAGCGCCTGGGCCTGCCCACGGAACAGCAGCACCTGCGCCGCGTCGCCGATGCGCAAAGCCCGGCCAACGTACTGATGCTGCGTGTGCACGGCGAGCGCCACAGCGAGCTGTTCAGCGCGTTGGGCGAGCGCGGGCTCAGCGCCGAGCAGGTCGCGATCGGCCTGGTCAAGCAGGCTTCGGCCTATCTGGACTCGCCGGCGGCGGTCGGCGAGCACCTGTCGGATCAGTTGTTGTTGCCGATGGCTTTGGCCGGCGGCGGCGAGTTCACCACCGCCGCGCTCAGCGAACACCTGGTCAGCAACGCGCGCCTGATCGAGAAGTTCCTGCCGGTCGAGATCGACTGGGTCCAGGAGGCGAAGCGCTGCTGGCGGGTGACGGTGCGGTCGTAAGGGCGCGCGGCGGCGATGGCCGCCGCGCCGTTCAAGGCGCTTGCCCGGGCTCCGCCGGCGCCATGCCGCCGGCCGGTGCGGCGGGGTTGCTGACGCCGCTGCGCAATCGCAAGCTGACCGGACGGCCGGCGACCGCGACCGAGGCGGCGGCCGGCTTCATCACCCGGCCCTGCAGGTAATCGGCGCGCACGGTGTTCGCGTCCTGCCAGTGCAGGTCGATGCCGTAGGCCTGGGCGTTGCGGGTCGCGCCGTACAGCTCGGCGGCGGAAGGCGTGGAGCGCCAGTCGGCGCCGTGCGGCACGATCCGGATCCGATAGATGAAGGACGCGGTGGCGCCGGGGTTGGCCTCGGTCAGCACCGCGTCGGCCTGCAGGTCGGGCGAGGCGACGCGGGCGACTTCGACGTCGGGCATGATCGCATCGTGGCTGCAGCCGACGGCGAGGAGCGCCGCCAACAGCATCGTCGGTATCCGGGTCGGGCGGGTTTTCATTTCGGGCGATCGTCTCAGGCGGCTGCGGCCCGCACGATCCTAAGGGCGCGCGGCCCGTCGGAGTAGTGCGCATGCGTCCAATACGACGAAGGCGCCGGCATGGCCGACGCCTTCGCGCTCAGCTCTGGCGCGGCGGTCAATCCGACCAGACCCGCCACATGCCGGAGTTGTAGTAGTCGTAACCGGCCTTGATCTGGGCCTGGTCGCGCGGGTCGTCGCCGTAGCTGCTGTCGCCCAGGTCGTAGGGCTTGCCCCAACCGTCCTGCGAGGTGTCGGACTGGATCTGCACGAAGCCGGCGCCGCGCAGGCCGATCTGCTCGGGGATGTCCATCGCCGCGGCGACCACGCCGAAGTGGAAGTTGCCGTAGTTCTCGTACTGCGCGCCCTGGGTCTTGTAATCCCAAGGGCCGCCGCCCTGGACCTGCTCCTTGAACCAGACCATGTCGCCCGGATTCGGGAACTCGTGCTTGTGGGTGTCGGCGATGTTGGCGTCCATCGACACGCCGGGCGGCGCTTGCGGAATCTTCAGCAGGCCGGCCTCGATGGCCTCGTCGCGGCTCAGCACCTTGCCCATCGCCTGGGCGACGCCGTCGACATAGGGTTCGGCGCCGAGCAGGCCGACGTTGTCGCCCTGCATGGTCTGCAACTGCGGCATGGCCGCTTCGAACACCGCGGTACGGGTCGCCAGGTCGGCGCCCTGCGAGGCGTTGAGGATGCCGGTCAGCACGCTCGGGTCGTACTGGGTGGTGCCGGCGGTGCGGCCGCTGAAGTCGACGATGTACTTGCGGCCCATCGCGACGTTCATCACGTCCTGCAACTGCTCCTTGCTCAGCGAGCCGACCGCCTGCTGGAACGCCTGCGGGTCGTTGGCGAGGCTGGCCAGGACTTTGCCGGCCGCCTCGGTCTCGCTGTTGCCCCAGGTGCCCTGGGTGGCCTTGTACTCGCCGTCGATGTCGCCCTTGACCGCCTCGATGAAGGCGGTCTTGGCGTCGCTGCCGCCATGGCTGGCGATCGCGTCGGCGAAGGCTTCGAGCCCGCCGGAGCTGCCGTCGAAGGCCTCGACGAAGCGCGTGGTCTGCGTCCCGTCCAGGCCTTCGGCCAGGCGGTTGAACAGTTCGCCGCGCTCGCCGGCGCTCAACGAGCCCATCGCGCCGTCGATTTCCTGGGTCCAGTTCTTGATGTCGTCGTTGCTGAGCTTGCCGATGAACTCGTTGCGCTCGGCCGGGGTCAGGTTGGCGACCTCGCGGCTGATCGCGTCCAGGTCGCCCTTGCTGACGTCCCAGTCGAGCAGGCCCTGACTGAGTTTGTCCTGGGTGACGGAAACGGCGGAATCGACGCTCATGGAACGGCTCCTGGCCCGGTCTGGGCCGATGGTCGGTCGCGCCCGCGTTGCCGTCGGCCGGCCGCGGCGCAGGGGAAAGGCTGCAATGCTGACGCAGCCTAGACAGCCGCCAAGCGCCGGTAAATCGGGGGAAACCCTAGTCAGGCAGGCCCAATGCGCGATCCGTGCACATCGGCACATCGGGCCCGTCGCGACGGGCGGCTGGGAGCGATACCTCAGCCGCCGGTTCGGCCCGGCCTCTCGTGGCGAGGAGCCAAGCCCGGGCGCCGCCTGCGGAGGCGCCCGCGCAGTCCGGGACGCCGGCTCAGGCGGCGGTCGTGGCCGTGGTCGCGGCCGCCTGCTGCTGCTCGCGCTTGCTCATCAGGAAGGCGTGCAGCATCTCGGTCGACAGGCCATGCAGGGTCAGGCGGAAGCCGGCGCGCAGGGTCGACAAGGGCACCAGCGGATGGCGGTTGTTGAGCAGGACCAGGTGCGAGCGCGCATCGAGGATGGTCGCCACGTACAAGCCGATGGTCTCGTCGAGCTGCAGCGAATTGGTCGCGCGCCAGAAATCGCTGTCGGTGAGCAGCAACTGATAGATCGGCGTGAACAGTTCGATCGAACTTTGCAGGTCGAGGAAATTGCGCCGACGCCGCGGCATGTCCTCCAGCCGCAGCTCGGGTTGCTTGACCATCGACAGGTCGGGGTCGGCGACGAACTGCAGCTGCCGTCCCGCCGCCTGCAGGTTCTGGTTGAGGCGGATGACGAAATTGAACAGGTTGAGGTCGTGCACCAGGAACATGTCCTCGCGCACGTCGGCCACCGCGGCCGGACGCAGCGGGTTGCCCTGCACCTCGACCCCGGAGTTCTTGCCGATGAACTCCAGCACCTGCGAGCCGAGATGGAAGTGGCGCAGGATCAGCCAGTTGGCCTCCGGGCTCAGGAAGTTCTCCATGCCCCAGGCCAGCAGGCGGTGCAGGGTACGCGAGAACGCCAGCCGGCGCGGCGCGAACACCTTGGCCACCTGGATCAGCACGATCAGGGTGCGCGCCAGCGGCCGCATGAACGGCAACACGAACTGGCGCGAGCGCGAACTGGAATCGGCCAGCCAGGCGCGCTTGACCTCGTCGTCGAGCGGGGTGCTGCGGTCCAGGTACAGGGCCAGCCACGGACTGGGGTCGCGCGGGTCGTAGGCCTGCTCGAGGAACTCGGGTTGGTATTTCATGCCGGCATCACGTGATCGAACTGCATGAGATAGAGCTCCGCGGTGCGTCGGGCCGTGGCGACGATGGCGCGCGCGCCTTCGCCGTCGGCGTCGTGTTCGAGCACGATCTCGATCGCCCGCAGCCAGCGCGCCAGATGGTGCTCGTCGTTGCTGCCATGGTATTCGAGAAAGCGGAAGGCGTCGGCCGGCAGCGACAGACTGGCCTTCATCAACGGCAGCAGGGCGGGGATGATGCGCTGGCCCGTGCCTTCGATGATGTAGATCGCGCCGAGCAGGCCCAGCGGGTTCGGCGTGGCCGCCAGGGCGTGCAGGTAGCTGTTGAGCGCTTCGCCACCCGGGTTGCGGCGCAGCGCGTCGATGTCGGCGACGGCGCCTCCGGCCTTGCGGTAGTCCTCGTACAGGATCATGTAGTCGTCCTGCTCGTCGCCGGCATGGGTCTCGATCAGGGCGCTGAGCTCGGTGTACGGCGCCTGCACCGCGGCGGCGCCTTCGCGCATCCACTTGCTGCCTTCGCGGACCTGCGGGATCCAGTGCTGCATCCACTGCACGTAATCGGCGGTGGCGAAGCGGCGCTCGCGCAACTTTCGGATCACCGGCGTGCGCCAGGCGCGCGAGCGGTAGTCGTGCCAGATCGTCGCCAGCTCGCCGAGCAGATGGCGCAGCGCTGCCGGCGCGTCGGCCGGGTCGTGCGGCGGGGCGATCAGGTCGGCATCGGGCGTCGCCGCGACGGCCGGCGCGGCGACCGCCGCCGAGCGGCCTGCGAGCGAGGGCGCATCGGCGGCTTCGACTTCGATCAATACGAAGGCGACGGTGAAACGGCCGGACTCCGGGATGAAGCAGAGAATACGTTCGCCGGCCTGCAAGGTGCGGGTGCGCAGGAACTCGTCGAGCATGATGAAGATCGACGCCGCGCCGGTGTTGCCGCGCGAGGTCAGGTTGCTGTACCAGCGCTCGCGCGGAATCTCCAGGCCGGCCTTGCGCATCAGCTCGTCGACCACCGGGGCGAACCGTTCGGACGAGTAGTGGCAGAGGAAGTGATCGATCTTGGCCGGGTCGAACCAGCGGGCGTGGGCGAGCTTGGCGTACTCGTGCACGCCGACGTCGAACAGATGCGGCAACAGGCGGATGTCCTGGCGCAGGAACAGCGCGCCGTCGGCTTCGGCGGCCTGCCAGGACTCGTAGTCCAGATGGCTGCGGGTGCGGTCCGGAGTCAGCCCCAACTGCATGCACACCGGGTAGTCGCCGGAGAACGAACGCTGGTGGATGAAGCGCAGACGCAGGCGCAGGCCGTCGCGCGGTTTCGGCGCCGAGCTCAGCTGCAAGGCGCCGGCGCCGTCGGACAGCATCCAGCGCAGGAAATGCGCATCGAAATCGGCGTTGTAGTCGCGCGCCGCATAGCGCGAGCGCTTGAACAGGCGCGACGGCATTTCCGCCGCCGCGACCAGGGCGCGCTGGTGCGAACCCAGTTCGACCGCGGACGCGGCGCTTTCCCAGGCGCCGACGCCGGAGGCGCAGATGCCGTGCGCGGACAGGGTCTGCATCGGCGGCGCCGCCAGTTCGCCCTGCACCATGCAGGCGAAGCCCGGCATCAGCGCATCGCCGCCGGAGGTGCCGCAGGCGAGCAGGCCGATGCCGTCGAGCGCGGTCTCGGTGCTGGCCAGGCACTGGCGGATCGCCGAGGCCGCCATGTCGGCGCAGGAGTGCACGGTGCGGCCTTCGGCATCGACCGCGTAATGCCGGGTCAGGATGCCGTTCTCGGCCAGGATCCGGCGCTTGATGCGGTCCGACAACTTGGTCAGCGGCGCGATGTAGGCGTCCATCGCGGCGTTGTCGACGGGCGCGCCGGGCAGGAAGCGGCCGCTGCCCTCGATGAAAGTGCGTTCGAAACGGGTCGGCATCAACAATCCTTGGAAGTGGTGGCGGGCCGGTCCATGGCCGCGCGAGTATCGGCCGGGCGCAGGGAGCGCGAGCGATACTGCGGCAGGAACGGGCCCAGGACGAATACGCGCCAGGCGTAGCCGATGAAGCTGGCTTCGAGCAGGCGGGGATCGATCAGAGGGCGATAGCGGTGGTGGAGGCGCGGCAGTTCGGACCAGTGCGCGCGGCCGTGTTCGTGGTGGGCGGTGTGCAGGCCGATGTTGAACAGCAGCGGGTTGAGCCAGCCTTCGAAATTGCGCGCATAGCCGAAGCGCGCCGCATCGTCGGCATGGGCGTGCTGCAGGTAGTTGGCCGAGAGCAGCCAATGCAGACCCAGCAACTGCGGCCCGATCACCAGCGCCAGCGCCTTTCCGGGGTGGATTGCCAGCAGCACCGCCCATGAACCCAGCCAGGCGGCGTACTGCAGCAGATACCAGCGATACGCGCCCGGTGCGCGCCGGCGCACGCCGCGCAGCCAGGCGAACAGGAAGGGATAGATCACCGCGATCGCCTGCAGCGGATGCAGCAGCCAGCCGAGCGCGTGATTGTGGTCGCCGAAGCGCCAGGTGCGGGCGACATCGCCGGGGCCGTGGCGATGGCGATGGTGGTTGCGGTTATGCGCCGGATGGAAGACGAAGGTCGGGTGCCCCTGCAGCACCGTGATCAGCAAGTCGGTGGCGCGGTTGCGCCAGCGGCCGCGCCACATCGGCAGGTGCGCATGGTTGTGGTGGATCACGCTGACCGCGATCGCCAGGTACAGCATCAGGCCGTACAGGGGCAGACTGAAGCCGTGCCGCCACTGCCACAGCGCCAACAGCGGTTGCGCCAGCAGATAGAGCAGGCTTTGCAGGTCGCGGCGGTGCCGCAGCGCGCCGATCCCGCGGGCTGCGGCAGCGCCTGTTTTACCGGAGCCTGCCGCGCCGGGGGCGGGGTCGTCGTTCATGCGGCGCGGTCCGTGCGCGTGCTCGACGCCGCGCGGGCGTCTTCGGCAGGGTCGATCGCGGTGCCGGCCCAACGGTCGAACACCTCCAGCAGGAAGCCGTAGTTGCCGTTGTAGCGCGCGTGATGCAAGTGATGGCGGCGGCTGGCGCCACGCCAGCCGCGCGCCGGCGCTTGTCGGCTGGCCTCGTAATTGCTGTGGCCGAGGTTGTTCAGGGCGATGCTGAGCACCGGCAGGCTGGCCACGGCGACGAAGCTGAAGTCGTGCAGCAGCATCGGGATCAGCGGCACGCTGCCGAGCATCACCGCCTCGACCGGGTGGAAGGCGTAGGTCGAGAACGGTGTGGCGACGTGCGAACGGTGGTGCATGCCGTGGAAGCGGCGCAGCCAGCTCGTGTGCAGGGCGCGATGGTTGAGGTAGAAGTGCAGCTCGTTCCACAGGAACAGCACGGCGATTTCGAGCGCCACCCGCCACACCGGCGGGTCGACCGCGAACCGCGCCCAGCCCAGCCGCAGCATGCCCCAGGGCACGACCAGGCCGAGGCCGAAGATCAGGATCGAGACCGTCGAGGCGCCGAACTCCCTCCGCAGCTGGCCGGGCGGCAAGGGACGGGTGTCCAGGCGGCGGCCGTAGCCGAGCGCCGGCAGCACGGTGCGGGTGAGCCACCAGGTCAGGCCGCCGCTCAGCAGATAGAGCGCGGCGAAATACAACACGCCCACGACCATCACTTCGATGGCGCTCAGCGAGACGAACCAATGACCCACGTGCGGCTCCTGCCGATTACTCCTGCCGATAGCTTGCACTATCCGGCGGCGCCAACCCAGTGCGAAGCGGCTGGGTCGGCCGTGTCCGAAACTCGTTCGTACGGTGTGCGGTGTGCGCAGTGGAGTAGGGCGGCTGCGCTGATCGCGGCCGCGGCGGCTACCCGTTACGCGTCATTACGGCATACGCGCGGCCCGCCCGGGTTCGTCCTGGGCTTTCTGGTTCGATTCCTGCGCCAAGCGCTCGTCCCGCTGTTGGTTGTAGGCCTGCGTCTCGCGCAGGGTGTCCTGCATCGCCGGCGCCGGTTCGGTCGCCGACACGCCGGCGTGGAATCCGGGCGTGGTGCCCGCGACCCACAGCTTGCCGTCGACCACGGCGACCTTGTCGATGCGTTCCGCGTCCGGGATGCCGGCAAGCTTGGCTTCCAGCATCGCCCTGGCCACGGTCTCGTCGGTCACGTCCGCCGGCACGCCGCCGCGGATCATGGCGAACATCGCCTGGTCGCTCGGCGACAGCCGCGACAGGCTGAAGAGCGGCTCGGGACTGGCGGGCGAGCCTGTCGACATGACGTCCCGTGCGGACTGCCGTGCCGGTTCGACGGCCAGGGGGGCGTCCGAGCGAGGCGATAGGGTCCGTTGCGAATACGAAGCCGGCGCATCGCCGTACTGCGCCGGCTCGTACGGCCGGGCCGGTGCTTGCGAGGCTGGCTCGACAGTCCGAGCGGCGGCCTCGCGCGCCGGGGGCTGCGGCGCCTCGTCGCTTCTGGAGCGCGGCGCAGCCGGTGCGTCTTGCTCGGTGAATGCGGTCGGCCGAGTGGCCTCGGCAGGTTGTGCGGTTCGGACGGCTTCCTCGTTCGACGGCGTGCGGGGCTCGAACTCGCGCGCAGTCCGCGAGGGCGCTTCGTCGTCCTGGCGGGCCACGGCCGGGCGTTCCGGCGCGATGTCCGGCTGCGACGGGGACGCGCGTGCTGGCTCCTGCGAGGTCGCCCTGCTCGATTCGATCCGAGCGTGCTGCGCCGCCGACATCGCCTGTTGCGTGGCCGGGTCGGCCATGCCGGTGTCGGCGAGGCCCTGGTCGCGCTGGAACTGGCGGACGGTCTGTTCGGTCGCCGCATCGTATTCGCCGTTTCGAACCAGAGGCTCGCCGTCCGGCCCGCGGTAACCGACGCGGTCCAAGCGGTACTGCAACAGTTCCACTTCTTGCCCGCGGTCGCCGGGGCGCAGCGTGTCGTCCTGCGTGTCAGCAGCGGCGCTGACCGCGTCGGAGGGAGCGGGGGCGGCCGGCTGCGCGGAATCGGTCTGGACGACTGCAGGCTGGGCAGGAGCGGGCTGAATGGCAGCGGGCTGGGCGGGAACGGCTTCGACAGGAGCGGCTTCGACAGGAGCGGCTTCGATGCGAGGGGCTTCGATCGGAGCGGCCGGCACGAAAGCGGTCGGCGCTACCGCCGGCTCGGGTGCGCGCGGCGGGACTTCGGCTTGAGACGATCCGGATTGGGGCGATCCGAGCTGGTGCGATCCAGGTCCGGGCGACTCGGCTGCAACCGCCCTAACTTGGGCTGCGGCTTCCGCTTGGGGACGCTCGGGCTCGGCTTCGGCGATCGGTTCCGGCGCTGCGGCCGCAGGTGCGGGCGACGGCGCCGCCGCTGGCTCGCCCTCTCGGCGCAGGTCCGACGGCGGAACCGGCGCGCCGGTCGTGCGCACGGGTTGCGCCTCATCGAGCGCCGGAACCGACGGCGCGAGCTCGGGCGAAGCGGTCGCCACCGCGGCCTGCTGCGCCGCCTGCTGCACCTCGTCGCGCGACAGGCCTTGGCGGTTGGCTTCGCGCTCGGCCTGCTGGTGCGCCTCGCGTTGCTGCGGCGACAGGGTGGCGACCCGCAGCTCCGGGGTGTCGGGAATGGGGGCGGCGCGTTCGCGTCGCGCCGCTACGGCCTGCTGGATGTCCTCGGTGCTGGTGACCGCGACGATCTGCACCACGCCGCCGTCGCGACGCAGGTGCGCGAGCGGGCTGTCGATGTCGTAGCCGCCGTTCGGGCTGCGTTCCACGTGCAGGGAACTGGCATGCGGGTCGATGCCGTGCGCCTCCCGCGTGCGCTGCAAGGCGTCCATCACCGCGTCCAGCCGTTCCGGATTCGGCTGGATGCCGAGCGCGGCATAGGTCGACAGCACGTTGGCGCGGTCCTGTTCGTCGGGTGTCGGCGGCTGCCACCGCGGGATCGTCGCCAGATGACGGTCGTGCTGCACGAGTTGGGTTTGCAACTCGGCGCGCGTGGCCTCCAACTCGCGCTGCAGGTTGGCCGGCGCCGGGCTGCCGTCGCGCTGCCATTCGCCTTGCGCGTTGCGTCGGTACTGATCGCCGTTCGAGGCCTGCAGGCTATTGGGTTCGGCGAGAGCGGCGAGCACCGCCGATGGCATCGGCCCGAACTCGTCCCAACCGTTGCGCCGGTAGGCCTGCTCGTAGCGCGCGGCGATCGGCGCGGGCCCGTTGGCGATGTTGGCGCGCACGACCTGCTCGGCCATCCGGTCCAGCTCCGCGGCGCGTTCGGGCAGCGCTTTATCCGGCACGCTCAGCGGCTGGCCGCGGTCGGTGCGGGCGATCACGACCTGGCGGTACCAATCGCCGCTGTCTTCGTTGCGCTTCCAGTCGGTCTGGGCGAGGCTGTGCTTGTCGTGCTCGTTGGCAGGCTGCACGTAAGGGTCGCGCGGCGGCTCCAGCTTGCCCATCGCCAGCGCGCTGGACGCATTGCTGGCCAGGTAGGTCAGCTCCCGCGCCTTGTCCGGCAGGGCGGCGAAGGATTGCTTCACCGGCGTGGTGACGCCGTCGTCGCGCAGATCGCCGGGTTCCTGCCTCAGCCATTGCCGGCCGTTGTACTTCCAGTCCACACCGTCGCGGTCAGTCTGGTTGTAGATCTGGTGCTCGTCCCACAACTGGGCGGCCTTCTCGCCGAGCTGGCTGCCGGCGAGCGCGCCGACCGCCACGAACGCGATCGCACCCGGTCCGGTTTCCCAACCCACCGCAAGACCGGCCGCCGCGCCGCCGAGCCAACCGCCGGTGCCGCGCGCCGCGTAATGAGCGAACTGCGACTGCGCCGCGAGCGGATTGTCCTGCTCGAGCAGGGTGCCGACGCGGTCCCCGGTTTGTTTGGCGTCGTAGGCGCTGGCGGCCATGCCCAACGCCGAAACGCCGGCGAGCGTGGCCACCTTGCGCAGATTGGGCCCGGTCGCATCGGGCGTCGGCGCTTGCGCCAACGGCGCGCCGGGACGGACCAGTTCGTCGATGGTGGCGGCGGCCTCGGCGCGTTGCGCACTGTGGGCCACCTTGCCGCGATCCGCCTGTTCGCGCAGCAGCGCTTCGGCGGTCGAGGCGGGAACCTTGTCGTTCTGAGCGATGGTGTTCGGCAGGTCGCGATGCCATTCGGCTTGTTTCTGCCAGCGCTCACGCAATTGCTGTGTCACTTCTGGATCTTGCAGGCGCGCCTCACGCGCTTCGCGCAATGCGGCGCTAGGCAGCGTCGAATCCCGGCGGCTGTCATAAAGTTCGGTGCCGCTGCGGTCGAAGATGCGTACTGGCACGTTCGTCGCGCCACGGACTTTGTCGAGATTGTCCGGCAGGTCGCGATACACGTCATCGTGGAAAGACAGGGGGACGTCACGACCAAAACCGAACTGATCGAGGTTCTTTGTGAACCGTTCGTCGACGCCATGCTCGCTTTCGAGCCGGTGTGAAGCCATTGCACGAACTTCAACTTCGTAACCGGCGGCCTGCAGCTCGCGGATCATCTGGGTCGCGGGCTTCGCATTTCCAAGCGTGGTATCGACGATGAGGTTCTTACGGCCCTCGATTGCCGCCTCACGCAGTTCTCGCGCCCACTGACCTGCGTCAGCATTGGTCTGCTGCGACCATCCATAGGGGGAGGATTTTTGCCATTCCTCGGCTTTCAGATGGAACTTGCGAAGTTCATCCGGGTCAACTTGGACGACGTCGCCTTTAAACTCAAATGCTGCGGCTCGACCCAAGCCGCCTTTGCCGGCACCTGGCTGTCCCGCCAAGATGATCGCTTTAGGTCTTTCTTGTGCAGTCGTTGAGTTGAGGTTGCTCTCCGGGATGATTTCCTCCAGAAAGATGCGCTTGTGGGTATCTTTATCCAGCTTGTCTGGGTTGTCGCTCATCAGAATGTATCCTTAATTCTGCTGGAAATAGTTCCAAAGCGCTTCGTCGGTGAGCCAGACATGCTTCCAGCTTGCCTGTGACATCAATCGTTTCTTTTGGTTAGCTTGCGTAATCGCTTCGGCGTCCCCGTTGACTTGAATTGCCTCTAGTTCTTTCTGGGCTTCGCGGATAAATTCCTCGAGTTGCCCTTCCAGCATCCAGGTTGCGACCTCAAACTTCGAGCTCGCAGGTCTGTTTTCCGCTGCCACGAGATTGAGTTGTTTTTGTAAGCGATTGATGTGGTCAGGATAGTCACGAAGCAAATCCTGTAATTTCTTTGGCACGGGAGGGAGTGGTAAGTCGGTCATTAGGTGTCCCTTATCTGAGCTGCGAATTAGCGTATCTCATGTCTGCAGGCTTATGGTGATTGGCCGGATTGCGATTATCTTCGCCGAAGAATGCTTTCCTGGCGCCTTTGAAAATAATCCCAGAGCGCTTCGTCAGTGAACCAGACATGCCTCCAGGACACCTTCGACATCAAGCGTTGCTTCTCATTCGCTTGTGCAATCGATTCGGGATTTCCATTGGCCTGCGCGGCTTCGAACTCCGTCTCGGCTTCGCGATAGAAGGCCTCCAGTCGACTTTCCAGTACCCACACGGCAACTTCGAATTCCGGTGTCAGCGGCGACGGATCGTTAATGACGGTATTGAGAACCTCCTGCAATCGGTCGATATGCCCTGGATAGTCCTTGAGCATTTCCCGCAGTCGTTGTGGCACCGAGGCGGTGGGAGGCTACGGCTATTCGGTGCAGAAGTGCTGTTGTCCGTCATGGCACTGTGTTCCTTGTGCAGCAAGTCAGCTAAATCAGTAGGGCGCAGCCTTCTTCAAGTAGCAAGCTAATCGTCCCTAACTAGACCGCGTCTTCGTTCTGTTTGAAGTAGTCCCATAGATCCTGCAGGCCCTTCATGCCGCCATTGCTCGATCTGGCCCTGAACATCAGGGTCTCCTGCTCCTTCGCCATGGCGATCATGCTGTCATTCTCGCCTTCGCGTGCGGCGCTAAGCTCGGCCTGTGCCTCGTGGATGAACTCTTCGAGTTGCCCTTCCAGCATCCAAATCGCAATTTCGAATTTCGGGCTGACCGATTTAGATTCTTCGGCTACTCGATTCAGTTGCTCCTGAAGTCGTTCGATATGCCCCGGGTAATCCTTGAGCATCTCGCGCAGCTTCTTAGGAACGGGCGGTGGCGAGAGTTCAGCCATGACAGCATGTCCACGATGCAATACCGCATGGAGTATCGCTCAGGACGTGCCGCGTTGGCATCAGACTTTTCCTACACCGGCCTCGGGTAATTACCCGGCGTTTCGATATTCCTGCAGGGCGCGCGACGGGCCAGCTGCCGCCAGAAACAAATTAACGCAACCCCGAGTATCGCTTTCAGGTGCTCAACCCCCGCCATTGCTACACTTACGCCTTATCTCGGCCTGAGTTCGGCAGGTATCCGGGGACTCAACAGGGCAAGGCGGGTTTCATCAGTGACCGAAGCAAGCGGAAAAATCTTGGAATCGCAGGCCATCCGTCTGTCCGTCGCCCCCATGATGGACTGGACCGATTCCCATTGCCGGGTGTTTCACCGCACCCTGGCGCCGCATGCGCGGTTGTATACCGAGATGGTGCATGCGAATGCGGTCATCCACGGCGACCGCGCGCGGCTGTTGGCGATGGACCCGGTCGAGCATCCGGTGGCCTTGCAGCTCGGTGGCAGCGAGCCGGCATTGTTGGCGCAGGCGGCGCGGATCGGCGCCGAGCGCGGGTTCGACGAGATCAATCTCAATTGCGGTTGCCCCTCCGACCGGGTGCAGGCCGGGCGGTTCGGTGCTTGCCTGATGCGCGAGCCGACCCTGGTCGCCGCGTCGGTGGCGGCGATGATCGAGGCCTGCGACGTGCCGGTGACGGTGAAGTGCCGGCTCGGGGTCGACGACGATCATCGTTTCGAAGTGTTCCTGGCTTTCATCGACGAGGTCGCCGCGGCTGGTTGCACGATGTTCGTCGTGCACGCGCGCAACGCCTGGCTCAAGGGCCTGTCGCCGAAGGAGAACCGCGAGGTGCCGCCGCTGCGCTACGACTGGGCCTACCGGCTCAAGCGCGAGCGGCCGCAGCTCAAGGTCGTCGTCAACGGCGGCATCGCCACGGCCGAGGAGGCGACCTCGCACCTCGAGCACGCCGACGGCTCGATGCTCGGCCGCGCGGCTTATCACGAGCCTTACGTGCTGCATCGGATCGACACCGCCTGGTTCGGCGGCGAGCTGCGCAGCCGCGCCGAGTTGCTGCGTTCGCTGCGGCCGTATGTCGAGGCCGAGCTCGAACGCGGTGTGTTCCTCAAGCACATCACCCGGCACATGCTCGGCCTGTTCCATGGCGAGCGCGGCGGCCGCGCGTTCCGCCAGGTGCTCAGCGAGGGCGCGCATAAGCCCGGCGCCGACTGGTCGCTGATCGAGCAGGCCCTCGCGGTGACCGAATCCTTCGCCGCCCGCGACGCCGCCTGAGCTCCGGTTTTCAGGTTCTGCCCTTCCAAATCACCGCCGCCTGCCTGCGAGCCCGCATGATCACCCGCGATCCCGACGCCTTTTTCGCCCAGGCCCGCGCGCTGGCGCCGGATTTCGGCCCGGCCACCGCCCGTGCCGCCTTCCTGGTCGCGCCGGACGGGTTCGCCCGCGCCGAGCAATCGGCCGGGGACAACCGCTACATGGCGCAGGCCGGCGATTTCGACCCCGGTCGGGCCAGCGCCCAGCATCGCGAGCTGCACCGGGTCTTGTCGGCGGTGCTGCCGACGGTCTGCTTCGCCGGCGATCCGGACACCCCGGACGCGCTGTTCCCGAACAACGTGTTCGCGACCGGCCGCCCGGATGCGGCGCGGGCGCCGGGTGGGGCGCCGCGCTATCTGGTCGGGCGCATGCGCCACCCGGTGCGCCAGCGCGAGGCCGGCCGCGGCGACATCCGCGCCTTCTTCGGCCAGGTGCTGGGCTACGAGGCGGTCGATCTGTCGCTGCAGGGGCATCCCTGCGAGCTTACCGGGGCGCTGGTGATCGATCGCGCCCGGGGCCTGGGTTATGCCGGCCTGTCCGAGCGCTGCGACGAGGCCGGCGCACGGCTCATGCACGAGGCGCTGGGGCTGCGCGCGACCCTGCTGTTCGACCTGGCCCCGGGCGAGTACCACACCAATGTCGTGCTGGCGGTCCTGGCCGGCCGCGCCGCGCTGGTCAGCCCGGCCGGTTTCGCCCAGCCGGCGCTGGCGGCGGCCATTGCCGGTTTCTATGCCCCGCACGGGCTGATTCTGTCCGCGGCCGAACACGCTGCCTTCGTGGCCAATTCGATCGCACTGTCGGCCGAGCGGGTCTGGATGAGCGCCGCCGCCGGACGGGCCCTGGCCGAACCCACCCGGGCCGGCCTGGCCGCGGCGGGCTTCGCGCTGGCGACGGTCGAACTGGACGCGATCGAGGCCGGGGGCGGCTCGCTGCGCTGCTGCGTCGGCGAGATTTATTAGGAACGACTCTCAGCTGCGCGGTGTCGGTTTGCCCGTCCCACGTGTGATGGCGGTCCGACCGGCCTGAATGGCAGCCCGGATGTAATGGAAAAGTTCAGATCGGATTCACTGCCCCGTTCCGAAAATGCCCCCACGTCGCAAGTTCGCACATTCATTGTTCCGCTGGGGCATCCTAAGATCGTCATGAGCATCCGGTCCACCCGCGTCCTGTCGTTGCTGCTGCTCGTCGCCTCGTGCGCCGTGGCCGGCAACGCCCTGGCGCAGCACGACGACGGCCGCGGCGGCCGCGGGCACGACCGCCGCGACGACCATCGCTCCCTGTCGGACGCCATCCGCCGGGTCGAGCGGGAGAGCGGCGGCGGCCAGGTCCTGAGCGCCGAACGCATCCCTTTCGACGGCCGTGACGTAAACCGGGTCAAGGTCGTCGATTCCAGCGGCCGAGTCCGGATATACATGGACGACCCGCAGCAGAGGGGCCGCCGCGACGACGACCGCCCTACACGCCGCGACGACAATAACAACGACTAACCTTCGCTTCGACGGCCCGGGCGATCCTGGCGGGCCGACATTTATACAAGGGAGTGCCCATGCGAATTCTGCTGGTCGAAGACGAAGCGCCGCTGCGCGAGACCCTGGCTGCGCGCCTCAAGCGCGAGGGCTTCGCGGTCGATGCCGCGCAAGACGGCGAGGAAGGCCTGTACATGGGCCGCGAGGTGCCGTTCGACCTGGGCATCATCGACCTGGGCCTGCCGAAGATGTCGGGCATGGAGCTGATCAAGGCCCTGCGCGACGAAGGCAAGAAGTTCCCGGTGCTGATCCTGACCGCGCGGTCGAGCTGGCAGGACAAGGTCGAGGGCCTGAAGCAGGGCGCCGACGACTACCTGGTCAAGCCGTTCCACGTCGAGGAGCTGCTGGCGCGTCTCAACGCGCTGGTGCGCCGAGCCGCGGGCTGGAGCAAGCCGACTCTGGAATGTGGGCCGGTCATGCTCGATCTGGCCGCGCAGACGGTCAGCGTCAACGGCGGCAACGTCGACCTGACGAGCTACGAGTACAAGGTTCTGGAATACCTGATGATGCATGCCGGCGAGCTGGTCTCGAAGGCCGACCTGACCGAGCACATCTATCAGCAGGATTTCGACCGCGACTCGAACGTGCTGGAGGTCTTCATCGGCCGCCTGCGCAAGAAGCTCGATCCGGACGGTGCACTGAAGCCGATCGAGACCGTGCGCGGTCGTGGCTACCGGTTCGCCATTCCGCGCAGCGGCGACTGACCCAGGAGCCTTTCCGGACCCCTATGCGGCCCGCGTCTCCTCCTGATGCGGGCCGTCCGGCCCGTCCGACGCCATGAGCTGGGGTCAGCCCCGCTCGCTGCGCGCGCGCCAGTTGCTGGCCGCGAGCCTCGGCCTGCTGGCCTTCCTGGCCCTGGCCGGTTACGCGCTCGACCGTGCGTTCCTTGAAACCGCCGAAAGCAACATGCGCCAGCGCCTGACCAGCTACGCGCTGGCCTACGCCGCCGACACCGATTTCGGCCGCGGCGGCGAAATCATCCCGCCCTACGACCCGCCGGACCCGCGCTTCGACCGGCCCGGCAGCGGCCTGTACGCGGAAGTGATCCTGCCCAACGGGCACTGGGACTCGATGTCGGCGCAGGGGCCGGTGCTGCCCGACGGCGGCATGCTCAAGCCCGCCGAGGAAACCTTCGAAGGCCCGTTGCCGATCACCGAGATCAACGGCCGGGCCGGCGAGGCCTATCGCTATGGGCGCGGCCTGATCTGGAGCGTCGACGGCGACTCCAAGTCCGAGTTCCAGTACACGATCTACATCCTCGAAGACACCAGCGCGCTGCGCCAGCAGGTCGCGGTGTTCCGGTTGTCGCTGTGGCGCAACCTCGGCGGTGCCGGCGTGATCCTGCTGCTGTTGCAGGCGCTGATCATGCAATGGAGCCTGCGCCCGCTGAAGCGGGTGATCGAGGAACTCAAGCGGGTGCAGCGCGGCCTTGCCTCGCGCATGAGCGAGCGGCACCCGCGCGAGCTGGAACCGCTGACCGAAAGCATCAACGCCTTCATCGAGAGCGAACGCGAAAACCTCGACCGCCAGCGCAACACCCTGGCCGACCTGGCGCACAGCCTGAAGACGCCGCTCGCGGTGCTGCGCGCGCGCCTGGACGACAACCAGAACGGCGGCGCGCCGATCGACGCCGGCCTGCGCGAGGATGTCGACGTGCAACTGCGGCGCATGAACGACCTGGTGTCCTACCAGCTGTCGCGCGCCGCATCCGGCGGCCATGCACTGTTCGCCGCGCCGATCGCGATCGAGCCGCATGCCGAAGAAATCGTGCGCGGCCTGGAGAAGGTGTACTCGTCCAAGGGCATCCTGTGCGAGTTCGACGTGGCCGAGGGCGCGCAATTCCACGGCGAGCCGGGCGACCTGCAGGAACTGCTCGGCAACCTGCTCGAGAACGCCTTCAAGTGGGCGAACTCGCGCGTGCTGCTGACCGTGCAGTCGGGCGAGACCGCGGGCAACCGCCGCCCTGGCTTGCTGTTGGCGGTGGACGACGACGGCCCCGGCATTCCCCCGGAGAAGATCGCCTCGATCCTGCAGCGCGGCGTGCGCGGCGACGAACGCGTGCACGGCCACGGCATCGGCCTGGCGATCGTGCAGGACCTGGTGCGCGGTTATCGCGGCACGCTCGACGTGATTCCGTCCGAGGAGCTCGGCGGGACGCGGTTCGAGGTGAAGTTGCCGCCGGGGTTGTGAGGTAGTAGCGATGGTTCCGGGCGCGGCTGCACTTGCGCTCGCGAGCGCGTCCTCCGTTCCGCGTCCCGCGTCTTCTTGAATGGTCTCTCTGTAGGAGTAACGTAAGTCGCGACCGCTGGACGTGCAGCATCCGCAAGGCTGATGTCATGGAGCGAAGCGGCGTGCTTTCGCCAGGGTAGGAGCGGCGCAGGCCGCGATCGCCATGCAGCAATCTCGCGTCGTCTTTGGGGTGTCCTTGTAGGAGCGACGTGAGTCGCGACCAAGGGACGCGCCGAGATAAAAAGGCCGTGGCCATTCGTCGAAGCGGCGAGTCTCGCCAGGGTAGGAGCGGCGCAAGCCGCGACATCGCTGTGGCGGTCTTGCGGCGTATCGCTCATCGAATGAGATCAAGATCAAACCCAAAGCTTCCGCCGCTAAAGCGGCGGGTTACTTTCTTTTGTCATAAGCAACAAAAGAAAGGTAACCAAAGAAAAATGCTTTTCTTTGAATCAAGGGCCCGCGCGAGCGATGCATCCGCAGGGATCTACATACGGGACATCCCTGTCCCGATGAAAAACGGCCCGCATCCGTGCGGGCCGCCCTCCGGGTCTTCTGTTGCCTTCGCGAGTGCGAGTCGGCGCACGGCAGCAGCAAAATATTCGGGGCAACGGCAACGGCAACGGGTGGTTGCAGGGGCTCAAAGGTAGGGGTGGCGCAAGCCGCGATCGCCATGCCTTGATCTCGCTTCGCCTGGGCACCTTCCCTGTAGCAGCGACGTAAGTCGCGACCAAGGGACGCGCAGAGAAAACAAGGCCGTCGCCATTCGTCGAAGCGGCGAGTTGTCGCCAGGGTAGGAGCGGCGCAAGCCGCGACATAGCTGCGGCGGGTCTCGCGACGTTGATTGTCTGCCTGGCTCTTCCGCTCTTCCGCTTTTCCGGTCAAAGCAGACCCGGAGGGCGGCCCGCATGGATGCGGGCCGTGCGCAAGCAGGCCATGGATGGCCTGTCTGGAGCATCCCTGCGTCGGCAGCGATCGTGCTGGCCTTTGATCCGAGGAAAAGCACTTTTCTTTGGTTACTTTTCTTTTGTTGCTTTAGACAAAAGAAAGTAACCCGCCGCGTAGTGGCGGAAGCTTTGGTTGATCTTGATCTTGATCTGATCCAGATCACATCCGGAATCTTTCTTGAATCATGCGCCGCAAGTCCGCCACAGCGATGTCGCGGCTTGCGCCGCTCCTACCCTGGCGAGAGCACGTCGCTTCGACGAATGGCGATGGCCTTGTTATCACGGCGCGTCCCTTGGTCGCGACTTACGTCGCTCCTACAGGGAGAGATACCCAGGCGAGGCGAGGTGAAAACATGACGGTCGCGGCTTGCGCCGCTCCTACCCCTGGCGAAAGCACGCGGCCTCGATGGATGGCACAGGCATTGAGGTGTCGGCGCGTCCCGCGGTCGCGACTCACGTCGCTCCTACAGGGAGCGCGCGCCGCATCGGCCGCTGATACCCGCGGCCGCGACCGCGCGCGCCGCGCTACTCAAGCGAACGGCGACACGCCGTAGAACCGCTGCAAATGCGCCGCCACCGCGGGCATCTGCTGGCGCAGCAGGGCGGGGTCGCTGAAGTGGTATTCGGTGACGACCGCGAAGAACTCTTCGGGGGCTTCGGCGGCGTAGGGGTCGATCGCGGTGTCGCGGCCGGCGTCGACTTCGGCGACGAAGGCGTCGTAGGCCTGCTGGAAATCGCGCGCCCATTCGCGCTGCCACGGGCGCGGCAAGGGCGGGGTGCCGTCGAGCAGGTCGTCGAGCACGTCGAGCTTGTGCGCCATCTCGTGCGCGGCCACGCAGAAGCCGGCGCGCGGCGCTTCGCAGTCGGCCAGCACGTCGGCCCAGGACAGGATCAGGGGGCCGGCTTCCCAGGACTCGCCGATCAGTTCGTCCTGCCACTCGTGCAGCACGCCGGCCGCATCGGTGTGGCTGCGATTCACCCGGAACGCATCGGGATAGACGATCAACTGCGACCAGCCGCGCAGGCCTTCCTGGCCGAACTCGAGCAGCGGCAGGCAGCACAGGGCGGCGAGCAAGCAGCGCTGGTGCGGGTCGAGTTCGAGCTCGCCGATCGGGCTGATGGTTTTTTCGTGCAGGAAGCGCGCGGCCAGCTCGCGCAGGCGCTGCTGCCGTTGCGGATCGAGCGCGCGCGCCCACGGCAAGGCGGCGACGGCGTCGCGCCACAAGGCGTCATCGATCGGGGGCGGGCGCCGCAGGCGGCGCAACAGGTCGAACAAAGGCGGTGTCGTCAGCGGATCAGCGGAACATGCCCGGCAGGAAGTTGTGCCAGCGCGGCGACTGCAGGCGGTTGTTGGCTTCGGCGTCGCTGTGCACGCTCGGCTTGGCCTTGGTGTCGCGCGCGGTCGCCGGCGCGGCGCCGCGGCCGCTCGGGCGGGCCGCCGTTTCCTTGCGCGAGGCGCCGCTTTCGGGGCAGGCGTCGTTCGGGCTGAGCTTGTTGACCTCGCGCGCACCGACGTCCGCGACGGCCAAGGTCGCACTGGCGAGGGCGAACAGCAGGCACAGACAGATCCGTAGCATGGCGGAATCCTTGATCGGCCCGGCCGGAATCCGGCGTCGAGCGATTTCCCGACTATAGCGCGAAACCGAGACCCGGAGCCGGCTCCGGCCGCGCAAGATCGATGCTGCGCCGCAGCAGGTGGCCGGGCCGGTTTGCCCCAGACTGCCGCCATGGCGACCGCCCGTCCTCCGCTGACTGCGCCGGCCCTGCGCCGGGCCTTGATCGCGGGCGCGCGCCGGGTCATCGCCGGGCGCGATCTGCTCAACCGGATCAACGTGTTCCCGGTCGCCGACGGCGACACCGGCAATAACCTCGCCCACACCCTCGGCAGCCTGCTGAACGGGGCGCTGAGCCGACGCAGCCGCCACATCGGCGAGCTGCTGCTGCAGATCGGCGACGACGCCATCGACGGCGCGCGCGGCAATTCCGGGGCGATCCTGGCCCAGTTCCTGTACGGGCTGGCCGAGTACGCGCGCAGCCGGCCCGAACTCGACGCCGCGACCCTGGCCGCCGCGGTCCGCCACGGCGCGGTCCACGCCCGGGCGGCGCTCGCGCATCCGGTCGAAGGCACCATCCTCAGCGTCATCAACGCCTTCGCCGACGCTCTCGACGAGGCCGCCCTGGCCAGCCGCGACGGCGACCCGCGCCCGGGCTTCGCCGCCGCGCTGGTCCGGGCTCGCAGCGCCCTGGCGCGCACGCCGCAGCAGATGGCGCTGCTGCACAAGGCCGGGGTGGTCGACGCCGGCGCCAAGGGTTTCGTCGACCTGCTCGAAGGCATCGCTGAATTCGTCGACGGCGGCCCGCGCGCCTTGCGCGTGCATGCGGGCGTGAGCGCCGCCAACGAAGCCTGCGCCGGCCACGAGCAGGCGCCGGCGCACGACGCGGTCGATCCGCAGCGGCGCTGGTGCAGCGAATGCCTGGTGATCGGCGGCGGCATCGAACGCGCCCGGCTGCTCGCCGCGCTCGAAGCGATCGGCGCCGATTCGGTGGTCCTGGCCGGCGGCGAAGCGCGCATGCGCGTGCACGCGCACGTCGACGCGCCGCAACGATTGTTCGATACCTGCGCGGCGTTCGGCGCGGTCGAGGCGATGAAGGCCGACGACATGCTGCAACAGCAGCGCAGCGTCGAACGGGTGCAGCGAGTGGCGGTGGTGACCGACAGCGCCGCCGATCTGCCCGAGTTCCTGGCCGAACGTTACGGCCTGCAGGTGGTGCCGGTGCGGGTGTCGATCGACGGACGCGACTACCTCGACAAGATCGGCCTGGCCACGGACGAGTTCTACCGGCGCATGGCGGGCAGCGCCGGGCTGCCGCGCACCAGCCAACCGCCGCCGGGCGATTTCCGCCGCGCCTTCGAATTCCTGCTGGGGCATCGCGCCGAAGTCTTGTACGTGGGCTTGTCGCGCGCGGTCTCCGGCACCTTGCAGTCGGGCGAGCAGGCCGCGGCGCGCGCCGACCCGCGCCGGGTGCAGGTGTTCGACAGTTTCAATGCCGCCGGCGGCCAGGCCCTGCTGGCCTGGCGCGCGGCCGAACTGGCCGGCGACGGAGCCGAGCTGGCGGCGATCGTGGCCGAGCTGGAACGGCTGCGCCCGCTGACCCGGACCTGGGCGATGGCGCGGGATATCTCGCACGCGGTGCGCGGCGGCCGGATTCCGCCCTGGGCCGAGCCATTGGTGCGATACACCGGCCTGACGCCGGTCGCCAGGATACAGCCCGAGGGGCGGCTCGGCGTCAGCGGGGGGCTGTTCGCCAGGAAACATGCGCCCGAAGCCTTTGCCCGCCATCTGGCGCGCCGGTTGCCGAAAAGGCAGCGCTGGCGCGCGATCGTCGGCCATTGCGACGCGCTCGGCGACGGCGAGCGCTTGCTCGAGGCGCTGCGCCGCCGGCTCGACCTGGAGCAAGCCTGGCTGGTGGAGACCGGGCCGGCACTGGGCGCGCATGCCGGGCGTGGGGCGCTGTTGGTGTCGGTGCAGCCTGCGCCGTGAAGCGGGCAGGGGGCGGAGGCCCGGCTGAGGGGGCGTGGCTAGGGGGACGTGGCGAGGGGACGAGGGAGGGACGATAGCGGTCGCGGCATGCGCCGCTCCCAGCCTTTGAGGCCGGCGGAATCGCGGGACGTCTGCGTTCGCTCCGTATCGGCCCGCGTACCGGCTCGCGCATAATTCGCCCATGCCGTTCGCCGCCCTCATGCCGCCCTCGTCCGCCGCCATCGCGGTGGCGCCGCTGTCGGTGGCGCTACTGCTGGGGGCGTACGCGATCGGTTCGCTGTCGGGCAGCCTGTTGCTGGGACGCCTGCGCGGTGTCGACATCCGCGAGCAGGGCAGCGGCAACGCCGGCGGCACCAATGCCTTCCGCACCCAGGGCCTGCGCTTCGCGCTCGCGGTGGTCGTGTTCGACATCGGCAAGGGCGCGCTCGCGACTTGGCTCGCGCTGCGCTATGCCCCGGTCGGCGACGACTTGCCGGTCACCGCGCACGGTTACCTCGCCGCGTTCGCTGCGGTGCTCGGCCATGTCTGGCCGATCTGGCACGGCTTCCGCGGCGGCAAGGGCGCGGCCACGCTGGTCGGCGGCGTGGCGGTGCTGTGGCCGTTCGCGCTGCCGGTGCTGTTGCTGGCCTGGGCCGCGGTGCTCATCCTCAGCGGCTATGTCGGCCTGGCCACGGTGATCGCGGCGCTGTGCCTGCCGGTGCTCGCCTGGCTCGGCGACGCCGGGCTGCCGCGGCAATGCTTCGCGATCGCCGCCGCGGCGTTGATCGTGTTCACCCATCGCGGCAATCTGGCGCGCCTGCGCGCCGGCACCGAATCGCGCTTCGCCGGCGCGCGTCTGCTGCACCGTTGGCGCCGGAGCTGATGGACGACCGCGCGCTGTTGCAGCATCTGATCGCAGGCCCCGCTACCGGCGATGCGCTCGCCGGCGCCGCCGGGCAGACCCGCGCGGCGGTGTGGAAGCGCATCGAGGCCTTGCGCGAAGCTGGCGTAGCGATCGAAGCCAAGCCCGGGCGCGGATACGCACTTTCGCAACCGCTCGACCTGCTCGATGCCGAAGCGATCGCCGCCGCGCTGTCGGCGCCGACCCGTGCGCGCTTGGCCACGCTCGAGGTGGCCTGGAGCATCGACTCGACCAACAGCGAGCTGCTGCGCCGGCCGACCCCGGCGCAAGGCGTCGCGGCGCTGCTGGCCGAACGCCAGACCGGCGGACGCGGGCGCCGCGGCCGGGTCTGGGCCTCGCCGCTGGCGGCGCATCTGTACCTCTCGCTGTCGCGCTCGTTCGGCGGCGGGCTCGCCCGTCTCGGCGGGCTCAGCCTGGTCGCCGGCATCGCCGCGGCCGAGGCCCTGCAAGGCCTCGGTTACACCGCGGTGCGGCTGAAATGGCCGAACGATCTGGTCGTGCCGGACGGCGACGGCCTGCGCAAACTCGGCGGCCTGCTGATCGAAGGCGGCGGCGAATACGCCGGGCCGGCACGCGCGGTGATCGGGCTCGGGCTCAACGTGCGCATGCCGGCCTCGGCCGCGGCGTCGATCGACCAGCCCTGGATCGACCTGTCCGGGCTGTCCGGCAAGCACGGCACGCACAGCGTGGCCCGGGACGGCGTCGCCGCGGCCCTGCTGGAACGGCTGCTGCCGGCGCTGGACGAATTCGACCTCGCCGGGCTGGCGCCGTTCCTCGACCGTTACGCCGCATTCGACGCCTTGGCCGGGCAGGCGATCAGCGTGCACGGCGCCGACGCGACCCACCAGGGCATCGCCCTCGGCCTGGCCGACGACGGCGCCCTGCGGGTGCGCCTGGACGACGGCGAGGAGCGTCGTTTCCACGCCGGCGAAGTCAGCGTGCGGCGCGTGCAGGGAGCTTCGCGTTGAGCGCCTGGCTGTTCGACCTCGGCAACACCCGGCTCAAGTGCGCGCCGCTCGGCGCCGACGGCCGTCCCGGTGCCGCCGTGGCCTTGCCGCATCGCGAGGAAGACGTGGCCGCCGCACTCGCCGAGGCCTTGCCGGCCGAGCGGATCGAGGTGGCCTACCTGGCCAGCGTGGCGCATCCGGCCCTGCGCCTGGCCGTGCTCGATGCCCTGGCCGCGCGTTGCCGGCGGATCTCGATCGCGCGCACCCAGGCGAGCTTCCGTTCGCCGCAGGGCTTCGCCACGGCCGCGTCCGATCGCGTGCGCATCGCCTACGCCGAACCGCGCAAGCTCGGCGCCGACCGTTTCCTAGCCCTGCTCGGCGCGCATGCGCAAGGCGAGGGCGCGGCCCTGATCTGCGGGATCGGCACCGCGCTGACCATCGATCTGCTCGACGCCGGCGGCCTGCATCGCGGCGGCCTGATCGCGCCGTCGCCGACGCTGATGCGCGAAGCCCTGCATGCGCGCGCGCCGCAATTGCCCGAGCACGGCGGCGCGACCCTGGACTTCGCCGCCGACACCGAAGACGCGCTGGCCTCCGGCTGCGACGGCGCCGCCCTGGCCCTGATCGAACGCAGCCTGGCCTCGGCGACGGCCGCGCTCGGCCAGCGGCCGCGGTTGTTGCTGCATGGCGGCGGCGCCGATGCGCTGGCCGCCGCGCTGCCGTCGCCGACCCTGGCCCCGACTCTGGTCCTGCAAGGACTCGCGATCTGGGCCGGCATCGAAACATCCCGCTGAACCCAGGCGATAGAATCCGCGCATGCTCGTCCGTGCCCTCATCGTTCTGCTGATCGCGCTCAACATCGGCGTCGCCGCCTGGTGGGTCGCGCGCCCCGCCGCGCCCGCCGCAGCCGAGGAGAAACTTCCGCTCGGCGTCGCGCGCCTGCAGTTGGCCGGCGAATCCACGGCGGCGGCCGTCGCGCCCGCGCCGTCGGC